>JBEKJD010000056.1:0-4642 GCA_050011415.1 Dissulfurispiraceae bacterium
GGTGGCTTGAACTTTATAATATAGGGTATATATTGTACTATTGTCAATCTCCTTTTTGCAACCGGGGTTTCGTAAAAAGTCCATATGCTGCGTTGCGCTACATACTTCGTCACTGCGACGTACTCAAAAGTACGCCTCATTCCTCAGTATTTGCGCGCCTTGCCTATGGCGCTTTTTACGAAACCCGGCACGCAACGACAAAATTGACTTTTTGCCGTCCATCAATTACACTAAACAGTTACGGTGCGTAGCGCAGCTTGGCTAGCGCACCTGCCTTGGGAGCAGGGGGTCGGAGGTTCGAATCCTCTCGCCCCGATTTGCGCCTGTAGCTCAGTTGGATAGAGCAACTGCCTTCTAAGCAGTGGGCCAGGGGTTCGAATCCCTTCAGGCGCATGAAAAAAAGTAACAAGTGAAAAGGTAAAAGTAAAAAAATAGCCATCTAATTTTTTTTTGGTTTTTAACTTTTAACTTTTTTTCCATGGTGGGCGTAGTTCAATGGTTAGATCACTGGATTGTGGATCCAGGCGTTGGGGGTTCGAGTCCCCTCGCCCACCCCATTTCTCATTTTAATTCAATGACTTGCATGGTCCGTCTTTCGGCCATAAACGGTCCATAAACAAAAGCCTCTTTTTTGCAGGGAATTTTTCATAGGGCTATAGCGGCGATTTTGGCATGGTCATCCTGGTTGCGGGCTTACAGCTATGGGCATTTAATGTCGCTAAGATTGCCGCTGCTGTCCCCCAATACTACCTACTTGGTCACTTCAAGACGGGCAATTCTATTGCCAAGAGAATGGATCCTTACATATAGGCCAGATCGAATAGGTCCACCATGAGAACTTGTTTTATTAAAACCTGCGGTTATACGATAATCAGAATACTCAAACTTATGCCCGGCCACTTTAAAGCTTTCCATGGAATGACCGGAATAAGACATGGGAAAGAAGTTTTCAACTTTACCCTCGACTACAACAGTTTTTCCCTGCAGTAGTGCATTGCGAAGTTGTAGATAATCCTGGTATGTTCCAACGAATGTTTGAAGACTCCAAAGAGCACAAAGCCCTAACAAAATGTATAGTGATATTCGTCTGAAACGTGACAGGCGCCACTCAGTTATTAGATTTTTTACCAGAAGTTCACAGAGAATCAATGCCATGCATCCCACGAATACCCCTGGGCACCACCAGTATCTGTAACCTACGTCTGTCACATCGAATAAAGTTTGATATTGCATAAGGCCTCTTGAATCTTCAAATCGCAACCTCAAAGGCAATTTTGTCGAATGACACATGAGGGATTTTTTTGTCTCTTGTCTCCGTTATTTCAACTAGCCCAAGTTCCTGAAGGTAAGTAAGATCCTGTAACACATTTTTCAGTTCCCTATGCACTATCTTGGCGAGTTCATATATAGAGGACGGCTTCTTGTCTTTAATGACCTTAAGTAGTTCCATCCTCTTCTCAGTAAGCACCTTGCGCATCTCTTTAAGATCGCTAAAGTAAATAGCTTCTTTCTTAACGACATGTTCACCGCGCGCCACTTTCTCAAATACAGTCCCTGCTTCTTTTAAGGCACTGTCAAGGCTCCTAATCTCAATCTTGATTCTCTTAATCCTCATCCCAATCACCACCTCGTATTTTTTTCACATCCCTTTTAAAATCTTTCAACAAATTCCATATATTTGTGAATTTGTATGACTCTTCTCTTTCTCCATGATGCCTATGATCTCCCTTGCCCTCTGCATTATCATAACCAATAAGCCGCCTACCATCCTTTATATAGACTATAGAATATTTAACACCATCAGGCTTTTCCAGGGTTTTTGGGACCCGCCATATTTTGATTTCTATAAGTTCATCTCCTTTCAGTTCTTTGGAGTGGAGAATCAGGACAGCCCTCATGGTAGGTATTATATACCCACTAAAAGTGAATAGCAATAATAATTGCTATTCAATACAATTCAGACTAATCAATATGCTGGGCTTAGTGTCATTGACAGGTCTTTTGTTCAACGAGTGTATTGACATGTAAAGCACGGAGCATAAAAAATTCCTTTGTGAGTCAATCCATAAACGGTACATAAACGCATTTTTTGCCAGCAAACCCAATACCAGAGCCAAGTGGCATAGGGGTTCGAGTCCCCTCGTCCACCCCATTTTAACCTTTCTTGCCAGTACGCATTACGGTTTTGATAGCTTATCAGCAGCTACTAACCATCCTCCTCCCATAGCCTTGTACAGGTTTACTAATGACTGGAAAAGCGCTCCCTGGGTCTGGGTATAATTGAGCTCGGCGCTGAACAGGCTGCGGTCGGCGTCCAGGACCTCAATATAGCTCGTGTAGCCGTTGTCGTAACGGAGACTTGCCATACGGGCATAGGTGCGAAGCGCCTCGACCTGCCGTTTCAGAGCTTCGAGCTGTTGCCGTGTGTGTTGTTGGTCTGCGAGGGAGTCCTCCACATCCCGGAAAGCGTTCTGGATCACCTGTTGGTACTGCAATACGGTTTCTTTCTGAATCGCCTCTGCCTCTTTGACCTGACCTGCAATGGCGCCTCCGGTAAAGATCGGAGCGGTGAGCGGAACAACCCAGTTCCATGTGCGCGCCGGGCCTGAGAATAGAGAAGATAATTTTGTGCTCTCGTAGCCGAACAAACCGGTCAGGGAGATATCCGGAAAGTACTGGGCCCGTACGGCCCCGATTTGAGCACTGGCGGATATGAGGTTTTGCTCTGCCTGGCGTATATCGGGGCGCTGCGCGAGCAAGTCTGAGGGCAGCCCTGCGGGGATAGCCGGCATACCAAGATCAGTTATCGATTTCCCCCTTGGAATAGGACCTGGATTGCGGCCGAGGAGTATGCTCAAGGCGTTTTCCTGCTGCGCAATACTCTTTTCCAGAGGAGGGATGGTCGACAGTACCTGCTCAAGATCAGACTTGGCCTGGCTCAGTTCCAGTTCTGAGACATACCCTGCTTTAAAACGTATATTGAATATATGGTATGATTCTTCTCTAATTTTTGCGGTTTTCCGGGCAATATCCAGTTGCTGGTCAAGGTCGCGAAGGTTCACATATGCGTTGGCAACAGAGGTTACGAGTGACAGGATGACACTCTGCCTCCCCTCCTCGGTGCTTAGGAGAGCAGCGTGGGCCGCCTCTGTTGTATAGCGCAATTTGCCCCACAGGTCGATTTCCCAACTGGCTGATAAGGACGCCTGGTACTGATAAAATGGGTTCGGGGTCCCGGCGGGAATGGGTTCTTGGCCAAGTTCGGTGGTGCGTTCTCTTTCGAGGCCGGCATTTGCATTAACCTGCGGAAAGAGGGTGGCCCGTGTTACGGCATATTTTCCAACGTACTCCTCTATGCGCGCCGCGGCTATTTTGAGGTCCTTGTTTTCGCGAAGAGCTGTGCCGATCAGTTCGGTCAGTACGGGGTCGTTGAACTGTTGCCACCAGGCGGTGTTGATTATGTCTCTTGCCTCTTTCTCACCGAAACGCCAGGATTGAGGCGTCTCAACCAAAGGTCGTTTATACTCGGCGCCTGCCATGCAGCCGCATAGAGTCAGGGCCAGCAGCGTTGTTGCCGCGATTCTGCGCATGTCACTCTTTCTCCTTGTTTCTCTTGCCTCTGCCGAGTTTCTCTATGACATAGTACATCATCGGGATCAGGAATATGGCAATGCAAGTAGCAGCTACCATGCCGCCGATGACACCGGTGCCCATCACCATGCGGGCCTTGGCGCCGGAACCGCTAGCGATTGCAAGAGGTAAGCAGCCAAGAATAAATGCGAAGGAAGTCATAAGTATCGGGCGCAACCGCAACCGTGCGCCGGTAAGCGCCGCTTCTCTAAGGTCCATGCCTTTTTCGTATTTATCTTTGGCAAATTCGACAATTAGAATTGCGTTTTTCGCTGCCAGGCCGATGAGAACGATGAGGCCGACCTGTGCATATATATTGAATTCCATCCCCCTGACCCATAGTGCAGCAAACGCGCCGCAGACTGCGATGGGGGTGCTGAGCAGAACGCTGAAGGGCAGCGACCAACTCTCATAAAGGGCCGCGAGTATCAGGAACACAAACAGCAGCGAGAGTGCGAATACGGCGGCGGGTGAGACGCCCTGCTGTGCCAGTTTCTCCTGGAACGACATGCCGAGGTAATCGAAGCCCATATCCGACGGCATGGTCTGCGCAAAGACCTCTTCCAAAGCCTTCATCGCCTGTGCCGAACTGTAGCCGGGGGCAGCTGTTGCATTGATTTGGGCCGACCTGTAGAGGTTGTAGCGCATTGTGAACTCGGGACCCTCGTGAGGCTCGACGTGCGTTACCGCAGCCAGCGGCACACTGTCACCGTTAGAGTTGCGCACGTAGAACTGGCCCAACTGTTTGACGTCTCTGCGGAAGTCTCCCTCAGCCTCCACGTAGACCTGCCACTGCCTGCCGAAACGGTTGAAGTAGTTTACGAATTGTCCGCCCATGAACGCCTGGAGTGTGCCATACACCTGGCCGAGGTCCACGCCCTCGCTCAGCGCTTTATCGCGGTCTACATTCACATAGAACTGCGGCACTCTTGGTAAAATGCTTGTGCTTACCCGCGCCAGTTCCGGCCGCTTTTGGGCAGCGGCAATGAATTTCTGTGTGTTGTCAGCCAGG
>JBEKJD010000056.1:4647-17094 GCA_050011415.1 Dissulfurispiraceae bacterium
ATAGCCGGCGGGGAGAATGCGAAGGCATTTCCCTGTGGCAGTTGGCCCAGGCCGCGGTTAATTCGGGCCATAATGGCGGGCGCCGTCTCCTGCGTACCTTTCCGCTTGTCCCATTCCTTAAGAATAACGAAGAAGAAGCCGCTGTATGTGTTCCGCACATAGCTTAAGAGACTGAAGCCGTTGACCGTGACACAGCCCTCTACGCCTGGGGTGTTCAATATAATACTTTCCGCCTTGCGGGTGGCCTCGGCAGTGCGCTGGAGCGATGCGGTATTGGGCAGTTGAGTGACGGCATAAAGGTAGCCCTGGTCCTCTTCAGGAAGAAACCCGCCCGGCACCAGCCTGCCAAATAAGCCGATGCCCAGAACTGCCACGAGGATCAGGGCGAATCCGATAACTGCCTTGCGGATTACAATACCGGACCAGTTTACGTAACCATCGGTAGTACGTTTGAACATACGGTTGAACCATCTGTAAAACCAGCCTAACGGACCGCGAGTTTCTTTTTTCGGGCGCAGAAGTATGGAGCAGAGAGCTGGACTGAGAGTCAGGGCGTTGAAGGCAGACAGAAGCATCGATATCGCTATAGTGACGGCGAACTGCTGGTAAAGCCGCCCTGTGATGCCTGGAAGGAAAATTGTCGGGAGGAATACGGACGCGAGGACGAGCGCGATGGCAGTCACCGGTGCGGCAACCTCCTCCATCGCCTTGATGGCCGACTCCTTTGGCGTCAGTCCTTCTTCTATGTGACGCTCGACAGACTCAACCACTACAATGGCGTCGTCCACAACGAGGCCTATTGCCACAACCATGCCCATGAGGGCAATTGGATTTATAGAATAACCAAGGATAGGGAAAAAGGCAAAGGTACCGATAAGGGAGACCGGCACGGCTATGGCTGGAATAAGCGTGGCCCTCCAACCCTGGAGGAAAATGAACACTACTATGATAACCAGGGCCATTGCAATAAAGAGGGTCTCAATGATTTCTCTTATCCCGGCGGTGACGGGGCGGGTAGTGTCGAGGGCTATTTTGTATTCCAGGTCTGCCGGAAAAGACTCGCTGAGCTTCGCCATTGTTTTCTTTACGCCTTCTGCCGCCTCCAGCGCGTTTGTGCCGGGCAGTTGGTAAAGCGCTAATATCCCCGACGGGTGGCCGTTGAAGCGTCCCTGAATGTTGTAGTCCTGTGCGCCCAACTCGATGCGGGCCACGTCCTTAAGTCGCACCAGCGAACCGTCAGGGTTGGCGCGAAGGACGATCCGTCCGAACTCCTTGGGGTCTACAAGCCGCCCCTGTGCCCGGATCGCGTAGGTGAATTCCTGGCCAGGGGGGATGGGCTCGCCACCGACCTGTCCCGCAGGGTTCACTGCGTTTTGCTTCTGCAGCGCGTCGACGATCTCCGGAATCGTGATATTGAGTTTGGCTAATAAATCCGGGCGGACCCAGCAGCGGATGGCGTACTGCCCGGCCCCGAAGACCGTGACACTGGCGATTCCCCGCACCCTTGTCAGCGCGTCATTTAAGTGTATATAGGCGTAGTTTGCCAGGAATGTGGCATTATAGGTCCCTTTAGGCGAACTTAGTGCGATCAGCATGAATGGCGCAGAAAGAGCTTTCTGGACCGTCACCCCATAGTTTCGGACGTCGATCGGAAGCTGCGATTCTGCCTGGGCCTCGCGCAGTTGCGCCAGCACCTGGTCGGTGTTCGGGTCGGTCTTCACATCGAAGTTCACGATCATACGCATCAAGCCGTTGTTGGGACTTAGGGAGTACATATAATTCATGTTGTCCACGCCGCTCATCTGCTGCTCTATAGGGGTGGCCACAGACTGTTCAATCGTCAGAGCGTCGGCGCCCACATAAGTGCCTTGTACGATTATCTCGGGGGGTACGATATTGGGATACTGCGCCACCGGCAACCCTGACAGTGCGACAAGGCCGACAATGACTATTATGATCGCAATGACCATCGCTACGATGGGGCGTCTGATGAAGAAGCGGTACATGGCAGTCTACTGCCCTGCAGCCGGGGGCCGGCGGGCGGGTAATGTTTCCGGGACTGCCGGAGCGAACGGTTTTGCGGTTACGGCAATGCCCTGTTTCACCTTCTGTACCCCTTCGACCACGATCCTCTCTCCAGGCTTCAAGCCCTCGTCGATGATCCAGAGGGGGCCTGCGATGTCCCCTGTCCTCACAGTCCTGATATCTATACGGTTGTCAGCTCCCAGGACTGCCACCTGGTAGCTCCCCTGCAGTTCAGTCACAGCCCGCTGAGGCACGAGCAGCGCCCCCTTTTTAGTACCCACCAATACACGGACACTTACGAACTGTCCGGGGCGGAGCAGATTGGCTGGATTCGGAAAGAGCCCGGCAATCCTGAGCGTCCCTGTTCTTACGTTCACCTCACGGTCATAGGCGTAGATTGTGCCTGTGTATGGATAGAGAGACCCGTCTGCCAGGATAAGCTCCAGCTTCAGCTTTCTTGCATGCTCGATACCCACGGCCTCTGATGAGAACTGTTTCATGAAATCGATGTAAGCCTGTTCGTTGATTGTGTAATACACCTTGATCGGGTTGATGGTCGAAACTGTTGTCAGTTCTCCGGCCTGGGACGGTCCAACCAGATCGCCGACCTGCGCCCTGGCGAGGCCGGCCATGCCATCTATGAGTGAGGTGATTTTCGTGAAGCTGAGGTCGAGTTTGGACTTATCAACTGCAGCCTTGGCTGCTGTAACTGCTGCCAGGGCTGACTGCTCTGCTCCGATAGCATCGTCCAGGTCCTTCTGGCTCAATGCGTTCTGCTCAGCGAGAGGTCTGACGCGGTCGAGATTTGCCCTGGCATTTTTATACTGCGCTTCTTGCCGCGCCATGTCTCCCATGGTCTGGTCCAACGCTGCCTGGAAAGGACGGGGGTCTATCTCGAACAGGACCTGTCCCTTCTTTACCAGATCGCCTTCCTTATAGTATTGCCTGACAAGGTAGCCCGTGACCTGGGCCCTTATTGTGGCGTTGACCATGCCGTCGGTGGTGCCGACCCATTCGTGCCGGATTGGGATGTCTTTTTGGACGACCTCCATGACTTCCACAACCGGAGGCGAAGGCGATAGTTTTTGTTCTTTCTTGCATGCTGTAAGGAAGACGCAGACCGAACAACAGAAAATAATGATGATTCTAAAAAATGCATGGCTCATTAGTTCATCCCTTCTGCTATAAATTTGCTGCAGCCTCATGTTACAATAAACGCAGACTGTGATGCGCCTGTAGCTCAGTGGATCAGAGCATCGGCCTCCGAAGCCGAGGGTCAGAGGTTCGAATCCTCCCAGGCGCGTAAAAGACAAGTTAAAAGTAAAAAGTTAAAAGTTAAAACCAGAAACAAAGAAATTCCAAGCATTTTTTTTCATTGCTTTTACTTCTCACTTTTTACTTTTAATTTATTACTTGCCTTTATACGTTTTCCAGCATGTGGCCCATCTTTTTCTTTTTGGTCTGGAGGTAAATTATATTTCTATCGTGCGGCTGGACTTCGGCAGGCACCCGTTCAATGACTTTGATCCCGTAGCCCTCGAGTCCCACAATCTTTTTCGGGTTGTTCGTGATCAGCCGCATCTTCCTGATCCCAAGGTCGACCAATATTTGGGCGCCGATGCCATAGTCTCTCAGGTCAGCCTTAAACCCGAGTTTGAGGTTGGCCTCGACTGTATCAAGGCCCTTGTCCTGCAGTTCGTATGCAAGGAGCTTGTTTGCAAGCCCTATACCCCTGCCTTCCTGCCTCATATAAAGGATGACCCCTTTGCCCTCTTTCCTGATAATTTCCATCGCTTTTTGCAATTGGTCGCCGCAATCGCACCGTTTTGAGCCGAACACATCGCCGGTAAGGCACTCGGAGTGCACTCTGACAAGCACCTTGTCCTCATGGGTGAATTCTCCCTTGACCAGCGCGATATGAATATTGCTGTCAACGTCATTAGCATAGGCAATAGCGGTAAAATCCCCGCCGTGCTTAGTAGGCATCTGGACAGAAGCTATCCTTCGAACAAAACGTTCGGCACGCATCCGGTACTGTATAAGGTCTTTTACTGTGATCAACTTTAAATTGTGCTGTTTTGAGAATTCCACCAATTGCGGCATTCTTGCCATGCTTCCGTCATCGTTCATAATTTCGCAGATAACGCCTGAGGGGTTAAGGCCGGCCAGCTTTGCGAGGTCAACCGATCCCTCTGTCTGTCCGGCCCTCTGCAAAACTCCCCCCGGCTTCGCCCTCAGCGGAAAAATATGGCCGGGTTTTGCAATGTCTTCCGGCCTGGTTTTGGGGTCAATCGCAGCCAGGATTGTAACAGCCCTGTCGCGGGCGGAGATCCCGGTGGTGACGCCTTTCCTGGCCTCAATGGATACGGTAAAAGCTGTGCCAAAGGACGAGGTATTGTCGTCGGTCATCATGGGAAGATTGAGGGCATCTACTCTCTGCGGGGTGAGCGAGAGGCAAATCAGCCCCCTGCCGTACTTTGCCATGAAATTAATAGCTTCGGGAGTGACCTTCTCAGCAGCCATGCAAAGGTCTCCCTCGTTTTCCCGGTCCTCATCATCCACCAGTATGACCATCCTGCCTTTTGCTATGTCCCCAAGCGCTTCTTCTATAGTGTTAATTTTGCTTTTATCCACTGACAGACCTCCACGTATGAACTATATACATTAACGATTTTAAAGTATAACAAATAAATGAATAAACTGTCTTTCCATGCCCCTTGATTCCCTGATAAGATGAAGTTTAATTGCTCCTGCAGATTTAGATACGACCGTCATGCCCGAAGTTCTTAATCGGGCATCCACTCTTCGACAGGCTCAGAGTGACAATTGTCATGGTGAGCTTGTCGAACCATGGATTCCCGCCTGCGCGGGAATGACAGCTTTTGAAAAGGGATAAAGCAATCGGGAACAGTGTTTGTTGACCATACAAAAAAAATGGGTTTTTGATGGTAGTTTTTTGATATAATGAGCCTTATGGTACAACTGGCACTGAGCACGCAGAAATTTTTCGATATCCTCGATACAATCCTTTCTACCCTGGATATTAATGTATTGCTGACTACTGTTGTGGAGGAGATACGGGCAATCATAGGCGCCGACAGGTGTACGCTGTATCTTATCAACAGTGAGACCAGTGAGTTGTATTCCAGGGTCCTGCAGGCGGACAACCTTGTGGAAATACGGGTCCCCATCACAAAGACCAGTCTTGCCGGCTTTGCCGCGACCAGCGGCAGGGTACTCAACGTGAAAGACGCTTACGATGATTCCGAACTCAAGCGGATCGACGCCCAATTATCGTTTGATAAGACTTGGGACCAGAAAAGCGGCTACAGGACCAGGAGCGTGCTTGTTTCGCCCATTCCCATAAAATCAGTGCATAATATCGGTGTTTTCCAGGCGTTGAACAAAGATGGCGGGTTTGACGACAATGACATTGCGATTGTGAGCCAACTCGCCTATCTGATGGGCATTGCCGTGAACAATGCGCTCCTGTATCAGACCATAGAGGATGAGAGACGGCTCAGGGAATATATTATTGACGACATTGAAGAGGGCATCTGTATTCTGGACACAAAAAAAAGGATCATTTCATCGAGCAAATTCCTGGAAGTAATGAGCGGCATGAGGTACACCGCTGCTGCGATGCAGGGTGAGAATCTTTTCGATCTGTTCCCCAGTTTTTCCGGCACTGAACTTGAAGAAAAAATCAGTGAAGTATTAAGGGACGGGTTCAAGAAAATAGCCCAGCTTGAGGTCCTTCAGATAAAAATCATTCCTTATCTCGATGATAAGGGAATAGTAACAAGACTTATATTGATATTTACGAGGATATAATGGCCGAGCCGACCGCGACACAGGATTTAAAGAAAAGCCCCCGCAAGAGTTTTGAGGAGTTGCTGATCGAAAAAGGGCTTACTACAAAAGAACATCTCCAGGAGTTCCTTGCAAAGGCCGCAAAAGAGAAAAAAACCCTCGAACAGATTCTCCTCGAATCAGGATTTACCGAAGATAAATTAGTTGTTTTAAAGGCCGAATATCTTGGATACGGATTCGTCGATATATCGACATATCCGCTGGGGTCGGACCTGCTGAAACATATAAAACCGGCATATGCGAGGAACTATAGGGTGCTTCCCCTGAGATATGAAGATGAAATCCTTACTGTCGCCATGGTTGAGCCGAGAGACTTTATGGCGCTGGATGAGGTGCTCCGCATTTACAGAGATGCCCGCTTCAGGATAAAGGATGTAAAAGTTGTGATGACCACATCACAGCTTCTCTTCGGCGCTATTGAAAAGTTCTTCGTAGTCCCGAAAGAAAAAGAAAAAGAAAAAGAGACAGTCGGTCTCGGCAGCATAATGACGCAGCTTGCCGAATCCTACCGGCCTGCTGTTGAGCTCGCCGATGTGGCAAAAGAGGAGGCGACTGAGAACAGCGCGCCTATCGTAATGCTTGCAAACAAAGTAGTGGAAGACGCGGTTTATAAAAGGGCCAGCGATATTCACCTTGAGCCCAGTATAGAGTATCTGCGTGTCAGATACCGTATCGACGGTAATCTCGAGGAAGTTATGCGTATCCCGAAATATGCGCAGGATGCCGTTGTAACGAGGTTCAAGATAATGTCTGACCTGAGGATCGATGAGAAGAGGGTGCCTCAGGACGGGAGAGTGGATTTTACAAAATATAATCCGTCCATGTTGATAGACCTCCGCGTTTCTACGGTGCCCACTCCTTTTGGAGAGGATGTTGTTATGAGGATACTGGACAAGTCGGGCAACGTGCTTACGCTTGATATGCTGGGCTTCAACGATCACTGCATGAAGCTGTACCAGGAAGCTATCCAGACCCCTTACGGAATATTGCTCCATGTCGGGCCGACAGGTAGCGGCAAATCAACCGGCCTGTTTGCTGCGTTAAAGACGCTTGATACCCCTGACGTAAAAATCGTGACTGCGGAAGACCCGGTCGAGACTACTCTTGGAGGGCAGATAATTCAGAGCAGTGTCAACCCTGCTACGGGCTATACTTTTGCCAAGGCATTAAAAGCATTTATGAGGCATGACCCTGATATAATTCTGATAGGTGAAATAAGAGACCTGGAAACAGCCAAATCCGCAGTTGAAGCATCGCTCACCGGCCATATGGTTTTCTCCACGCTGCATACCAATGACGCCGTCGGCACGATAACGAGACTGATTGAGATGGGCATAGAATCTTACCTCATTGCAGATTCCATAGTTCTGGTATGCGCTCAGCGTCTTGCCCGCAGGATATGCTCCAAGTGCAAGGAATCCTACCTCTCAACACAGGCTGAGGAGGAACTTTCCAAAGGGGATGTGAAAGCAGGCACCACACTATACCGTGGAAAAGGGTGCGATGCATGCAACGGCTCGGGGGAAAAAGGGCGCACAGGGATATATGAAGTCCTTTTGGTAAACAGGGACTTCAGGAATCTCCTTATCAAAGGGTCTGGGACAGAAGAGTTGAGGAAGGTGGCTATTGAAAGCGGTATGATGACGCTCAGGCAGGAGGCTATTGATAAGGCGCTGAAAGGCGTAATCAGTCTTGAACAAGTCCTCGAAAATACTGTAGCAGAAACATAAAGAAAAATATTGAATTTTGAATTAATGAAGAAAATATTCCGCAATTTAACATTAAAAATTCAAAATTCAAAATTCCAAGCCGTCCTTATCGGCCTTCTTATCACTCTTCTGATGTGCGGCGTAATGCTGCTCAAGCTGCAGGCTCTCGAGAGCCTTGAGGCAAAGCTCCTGGATTATCGGTTCAAACTCCGAGGCTCAATAAAAACTCCCGGAAATATTGTCATCGCGGCAATCGACGAAAAGAGTATAGAACGTCTCGGCAGGTGGCCCTGGAGCCGTGACAAGCTCGCCGGCCTTGTAAAAAAACTGAACGATGACGGAGCAGAGATAATTGTCTTTGATATTATCCTCAGTGAGCCGGAGAAAAACGATCCGCTTCTCGGCGCAGCCATGAAAGATGCCGGGAACGTAATCCTGCCCATAGCTTTTGATTTTGAAAAAAAGTCTGTTCCGCCTGTGAATGAACTCCTCCTTAAGTACGTTTTCTCCGCTGTAATGAATCCCGAGCGTTTAACCAAATACAATCCGATAAATGCGGAGCGTGTGCTTGTCCCTGTTGCCGGTCTCCTTGAACAGGCTATGTCGATCGGACATATCAATATGTTCCCGGATAGTGACGGCACACTCAGATGGGAAGCTCTGGTTATAGGCTATGGCGGGTATCTGTTCCCCTCAGAGACGCTCCAGGCCGCTGCCGCCTATCTTGGCGTTCCGCAGGATAAAGTGGCGTTGTCGGCTGCAGAGGGCGTAAAGCTCGGGGACCGGTTCATCCCGACCGACCACTGGGGGCTGACGCTCATCAATTATTATGGGGCAGAACAAACATTCAATTATTTCTCCATATCCGATATTCTGGACGGGGCAATAAAGCCGGAGCAATTGCGCGGCAAAATAGTGCTTGTCGGCGCCACTGCAGTCGGCATCTATGATTTGCGGGTAACACCTTTTTCCGCAGCCATGCCCGGCATAGAGAAGCAGGCAAGCGTTATTGAGTCGATACTGGACAAGAGATTTTTGAAAAAAGCGCCGTGGAACATTAATCTCGCACTGTTGCTTTTGTCCGGCATCATGGCAGCGTACCTGATCCCCCGTTTCAAGGCGCTCGGGGCCGCCGCAGTGACAGGTCTTTTTTTCATCCTTATACTTTCTCCGGGATATTTCCTGTTTGCTCAGAAAGGCCTCTGGATAACCATTATTTATCCTATGCTCAATATCCTTCTTATTTTCATAAGTGTCACCGGCTATAATTATGCCCGCGAAGAAAAATATGCGCGCAAGATAAAGGCCATGTTCTCAAGCTATGTTACGGAGCGGATCGTTAACGAACTGATCAAAAACCCTGACATGGCAAAACTCGGGGGAGAGCGTAGGGAGATAACCATTCTTTTTTCCGATGTCAGGGGGTTTACGGGTTTTTCAGAGAAACATACTCCTGAGGAAGTAGTCTCTACCCTGAATGAATACCTGGGAGCTATGACCGGCGTGGTATTCAAGTGGGAGGGCACACTCGACAAGTTCATCGGCGATGCTATCCTTGTCTTCTGGGGCGCGCCTATGCATCAGGAAAACCATGCTGAGCTGGCTGTGAAATGTGCCCTCGACATGATCTCCACGCTGCGTCAGCTCCAGCAGAAATGGCTTTCAGAAGGCAAACCCGCTCTTGACTGCGGTATCGGCATTAATACCGGAGAGGTCATAGTCGGCAATATCGGCGCTGAAGGAAAGAAGATGGATTACACTGTGATAGGTGATCACGTGAACCTTGGTTCACGCATTGAATCTCTCACAAGAAAATATGATGTTCATATACTGATAACCGGATTCACCCTGGACAAGATCAGGGACAGAATAGAAGCCGGCGCTATCGGCCACGTATCAGCTAAAGGACTTCAAAGAGTCGCGGTAAAGGGGAAAGAAAAACCTGTGGAGATATACGAGCTGACCTCCCTCGATCATGGGACGGCATCGGTGATTACCGAGACCGAAAAAGAAGAGGTCGTGGTTATGAAAGAGAAATAGTCGTTCAGGATATTGAAACGGCAAAGGCCCCGAAAAGGGGCCTTTGCCGTATATGTCACGTTAATTTTGAAACGCTATTTCGCAGTACTATTACTGCCGCAACAATAATTAATAAAATTTTGCGCCGCTGTTTCTATGCTTGTTACATCCCCGATTGTAGCATTATAACTAAAATTAAACTGGTTGGTATTGCCGAAATAATCTCCGGTGAAGCTGCTGCTGTTGGCAGCGGCAGTGGTGCATACGGTAAAGCCCCACGTCGAGCATGTTCCGATGGAGCTATATGTAAACGTCATACAATTTCCGCTGGTTGAATTGCCGATGAACGAGGTGCTTCCGCCGCAGGACGAATTTAAAGTTAAGTCCGAAAGATCCGTTGACGATACCGTGCAAGATGATAAGGATGCAATATTCCCCGTTACAGTCCATGTGCCGTTCGAATTAAAGGTGGCTGTATAAGAGTTGCCGTTGCTCTCAGTTGCCGCCCATGTCCCAACGATGCCGCCTGGTGTCCCGCTGGTCATTGTCCACGTCAAGCTATCTGACGGCCATGTCATGGTGGTGGATGTTATTGTCACTCCTGTATGTGATTGCGTCCCAACCGTAGGCCCACAAGTACCTGGAAAAGTTGAATTGGCAGTATTCAAGGTAACCGTGCCTGAACTGTATGTAAATGTGCCGTTCGCATTCGCAGACGCGGCAGAGGCCGTTATGGTTGTTGTTGCCGGCACTGTTGAGGTGCCTGTCGTTGTCGTCGTCGTCGTCGTTGATGTCCCTGTCGAGGTCGTTGTCGAGGTTCCTGTTGAAGTAGTTGTTGTGGAAGTTCCGGTCGAAGTCGTCGTTGAAGATGCTGCGTTCATGGTAATGTTCAGCGTAACTGCCGTACCGTCAAGATCAGCAGTGGTGGATCCCGTGTAGAGAAGATTCCCTGAGGAATTATAGGCAGATATGGCAAAAAGTCTGTTGTCGCCGTTGGGAACAGAGAATGTTTCCGTTATGCTGCTCTGCCCTGATACGGCGTCTGTCTTTGTTATCGTTGTAATATCAGGAGCGCTGATAGTGAATGATATCGAGCTTACAATGGAAGGTATTGAACTTTTTGCGTTAGCGGACAACATGCTCTTCGCGGTCTGTCCGCTTCCGCCCAATTTTGTCGAGCCTGCATCGGAAGGTATTGCGCTAATTACGCGCGCTACAAGCATGTCTTTCGCATTCTGTCCGGGGCCGCCGACCGTCAGACTTACCATCGTTAATGCCGTCTTTAATGCAGACGAAGAAGTTCCGCCGCTTCCGCACGATGCCAGAAAACCGAGACATAAAAAACAGATGCCCAATATGCTTAATATCTTTAAATAGTGCCTCTTCATCTTGCTCCTCCTAATAGCTATTTTGGGAATTTAATATTCATGGCCCGTAAAAAGTCGTCATACCCGCCTACGCGGGTATAACGTAAAAATGTTATTTCAGACTTTTTACGACCTCGTTAATATTTATGACAACACCTCTACTTTATTCCCTGAGATTTTTATTTGTATACAATCGGCATTTGGATTTATTGTGTACCCCTTATTGGATAACACACTCTGCTTTTTAATTGCCAATGCTGTGAACTCGGTATTTGCCAATGCCTCGGGTCCCTCAATTAAAAGGTCTTTAGAGTGTTCGGTCAAGTGAAATTTAACATTTCTCAACCGCCAGCTGTAATCGGTATCTTCACTCAAAATCATTGTCAGAAAATTTCCGGGCATAAGCATCCTCGGTTTTAAAATTGCAGCATCGATTGTAACAATAGCATCTCCAAAATGTTTCTTTATAGACACGCCTTCCATCTTGTTAGGCGTAAAAATAAAGGACTGGGAAGGGATGGCGCCTTTTTTGTTTGCGACGCCAAAATATCTGGCTGATATCACAACCAGGCCTCCCGCAAAAATAATGACAGCCAATAATGCAAGTCCTTTTTTCATAAGCCCCTAACCATAAGGCAGGCTATAGCCCATTGCCTGTCTTTTATTTAGACGTAAGTGTTAGGGCCGTGGAATTTAGCTTCATATAATAACTAACGCTTGTTGAGGTACATGATTGCGCTGTTGAGTTATAAACATTATTACTCTTGACCCCACCGGATTGGGATTGAATTTTATTGGTACAGGTGCTGTTTAAGGTATATTGGCATCTTCCATTTGTGTAGGTCCCGCCTGCCGGGCAGGATGTGCTGCCCGAAGCAGAAGTAAAGTAATCATAATCGTAACAAATAATATTGTTGCTTGAATCTCTCGCCGCACCTGCATCATTTGTATAACATATATCAGCTCCGGCAACAGCAGCAGTTGATGTTACCATATAGTTGTAATTATTGGGAGCGCCTTGCTGTATATCGGAACTGCTGGAGTCTATGCCATTATTTTCTATATGGGTTATGCCGCATCCCTGAATACTGCTCCCGCTCAAAACCTGCAACTCGCAATTGGCTAAAACAGTGCTTGTCACGTTGGTTCCGCTTTGGTTCTGTACCTCCAAAGTTGTAGTCGGATAAGCTATAACGGGACTGTTGGAATTCAACGGATATAATATTATATTTTTGGTTTCACTCATTAACCCGTTACTGCCAACACCCGCGCCGATGCCTCCGATAATACTGGTAGTTGCCGTGCCGTTTCCAGCCCCTGCTTTAGCGAATGCGGCAATTGACGGACCGTTGTCTCCGTAATTAAAAAAAGTTGTTGCCGCTGCAAAAGTCTGATTAAGCCCTGTAACAATATTGCCTGAACTGTCCTTAAATTGGACCTGATAGTTACTGCCG
>JBEKJD010000057.1:0-12444 GCA_050011415.1 Dissulfurispiraceae bacterium
TGGGCATCGGTATTTACCGTCACAGGTATGCCGAGTTCCATTGCCTGCCGCGCAACGTATCCGTTAGACAGACTATGCCCTTTTCGCGCTGTTATCTCAAGGGTTGTCCCATTATCTCTGGCAAGCAGCAGGTCTTCATGAGAGATCAGACCCGGATGCGCAAGAATATCTGCTCCTCCCTCTATGGCCGCCCTGTTCGTGCCCTCAGCAACAGGCTCGACTATGGTCTCACCGTGGACAACTACTATTTGCGCTCCCAATGCGCGGGCCTCTTTTATTATGCCGGGTATTAATGCAGGCGGCACATGAGTTATTTCAGCGCCGGCCAGCACCGGAATAGGAATACTGGCACGCAAGCTTTCAATAACTTTTATAATCCGGGGTATGACCAGGTCAATATTCGACTGGTCCATATGGTCAGTAATGGCAAGGGCGCTGTACCCATGCGCTACAGCTCTCCTGATAAGTTCGGCTGGAATAAGTTCGCCATCACTGAATATGGTATGGGTATGTAAATCGATCATGGTACAGTTTTTAAGAATACCTCAAAAAAAGAGCAAATGTAAAGGCGGCGAATTGACATTGCCGGCCCGGAGCCCTATGATTTGAAGAGGAATGCATTATACGGTCATTTATAACCCGTAGCGCAAATGCAATCATGGCGGCGAAGTTATTGAAGACTATGATAAGGACACCGGAGCAGGGAACTTCCGCACAAAAGAAAAAACCGAAGCTCGAAATTGTTCTTAAGTGCGATTCTGTGGGAAGCCTTGAGGCTGTTACAAAAAGCCTTGCTGCACCTGATACGGATATCAGTATTATTCACAGCAGCATCGGCAGTGTCAGCAAATCCGATGTGCTTTTTGCCGAGACTGCAAGCAGGCTTATAGTCGGTTTCCAGGTAGGCGTGATGCCTGCATTGGATAAGGTTTTAAGGGAGCATAGGGTCGAGGTCCGTCTTTACGATGTCATTTACACGCTTATAGATGATATAAAATCCATTGCCGGTGACCTGATTCCTCATCTTCCGGAGGAGCGGATAATCGGCTCCGGCAAAATAATAGCCCTTTTTAAAAGCAGCCGCAAGGGCATCATTATTGGCTGCGATGTCAAGGAAGGCTTTATTGCAGTCGGGGAACGCTTCCGCATTATCTCTGCCATGGGGCCTGTTTATGAAGGCATCATAGAGTCTCTCCATATAGGAAATGCCGCAGTACAAAAAGCCATAGCAGGACAGCAGGCCGGCATAAGAATAAAGCATTTCAGCATTGCGAAGGTCGGGGAACTCATAGAAAGTTTTCGTCCTCCACCGGCAGCAAAAATACACATATGGGAACCATCAGGACAGATTGTCCGGAAGACAGAGAGGTGAGAAATCCAGTTTCACGCCTCCGTGCTATACGCCTGATCATTAATCACATCATAAGCAGACAGAATACCGGTCATATATGCGCCTGTATCGACGCAGATTATTTTCCCGTTGTTGAGCTTGCTGACAACGACGCTCCTTGCGGTGTGACCTACAACGAGCGTTTTTTCCCCATCGTATGAGAAGTCCCTGTCCCAGAGCAGTTCTTCAGTGGTGGCAGCGCCGGGGTCTTTGCCGTCAGGCAGGCCCGCATGCACAAAGATGTGCGTATCGGTTTCATAATATAGCCGCAAAGATTCGATAAAGGGTAGGAGATGTTTTCTCGTATTGTCGATGCCGCCGAAGCTGATGATTGTGCTATCTCCTCTGTTTAAACGCCAGAAAAGCATTTCTTTCCCCGGGTGAACGGCTGTCAGGGCGGTATAGGCAAGTTCCTCATGGTTCCCTTTGAGGAGTATGATGCTATCCGGGTATTTTCCCCTGAGCGCGCTCAGGTACCGGACGACTTCTTTGACCTTGTCTCCCCTGTCGATGTAATCGCCCAGAAAGATAAGCATGTCTTCACCGGGCGTAAACCGGATGTTTTTTTCTATCAGTGTTTTGAGCAAATCAAAACAACCGTGTATGTCGCCGACAGCAATCTTTCTTTTCATTTTGGGTTATTGTAACAGATTACCGCACCAAGCCTGGAAACAGGACTTTAGTTTATAATTACATATGGACCTGAATTACGCATTTTTCCTGATTCTTTTTCTTTATGTCTTTAAAGAGGCATTCGAATACATAGTGCAATATCTCAATCTCAGGCATATGAAGAGGGCCGGCATATTAGTGCCACCCGAGTTTGAGGGGAAGATAGATGCTCTTCTGCTCGAAAGCGTGCTGGACTATGAGAGAGACAAGATGTTGTTTGGTTTTGTTTCATCACTGGCCGGTAATATCGTTGTTATTGCATTTATCTTTGGCGGCCTGCTGGACCGTTACAATGCCTGGCTTGTGTCGCTCAATCTCTCTTTCACTGTATCAGGTTGGCTGTTTTTTCTGCTTTTATCATATGCAGGCGAAATTGCGTCCGCCCCCTTTAGTCTCTATTCTGTTTTCAGAATAGAAAACAAGTACGGTTTCAATACAATGACGCTGCGTCTATGGGCATCGGATTTTATAAAATCGCTGCTCATATCCACTGTCATGCTCTCGCTCGTAATTTTCGCAGGTCTATGGCTGGTCCAGTGGAGCCCCGGCCACTGGTGGCTGTGGGTGTGGGGGTTCTTATTTATTTTCAGTCTTGTTGTTATGTATATATCACCATATGTAATTGAGCCGCTGTTCAACAAATTCAGTCCTGTCCAGGATGAGTTGCTCAAGGATAAAATCGTTACACTTGCAGAAAAGGCCGGCATTCATACAAGCAGGATACTGAAGGTTGATGCATCTAAAAGGAGCAGGCACACGAACGCCTACTTTACCGGGATAGGGAGGACAAAAAGGGTAGTCCTCTACGATACACTTATTGAGACCATGGACAGCAATGAAATTCTCTCCGTGCTTGCCCATGAGATCGGCCACTGGAAAAAAAAGCATCTTCTTAAGACACTCGCCGTTTTCGAGACATTTTCATTTATTGGCCTGTATATCGCGTTCAGGGTTATCCAGAGTGATATGCTTCTCCACATCTTTGGCATCGTCACCGGCACTTTTTTTGTGAAATTGCTGTTGCTGGGTTTTATTGCGGGGATCTTCCTCTTTCCGCTGAAGCCTATAGCCAATTTGGTCTCCAGGAGGCATGAACGGCAGGCTGACCTGGCATCGTATGAACTTACCGGTGACGCAGGGAGCATGGTGAATGCCCTTATAAAGCTTTCAAAAGAAAACCTGTCCAATTTTTATCCTCATCCATTGTATGTTGCACTCTATTATTCGCACCCCCCTGTGACCGAGAGAATACGCTATCTGAAGGGACTCGCGCCGGTATTAGAAGGGTTCCCCGTTGCGCGCAACGATAATATGCCATGACTGCGACTATCTACTCTTTTTTCAGGCTTCCTGCCGGCATATATATAACCCAATCGTGCTTCCACTCATTGATAGCAGTCCTCATAGTAAACAGGGCAATAAGCAGTTGGGACATAAACAGTCCCCTTGTACGACAGCGCTTCCGTATTGTCATCATTTTTATTTCCATGCTCTCCTGTCCTCTCTATCAACTGATTAATCCTGAGCGGGGGTCGGTCAATTTCAGGCTTGATACCCTGTTCGACAGCAGCAGATGGCTGAACCTGGAACTATGGGACAAACTTCCTCTCAGCCTGGTTTTCATTGCGCTGCTGTTGACCACCTCGCTGATCTTCCTCTTTCAGGAAATGGTCCCGATTATAAGACATACCACTGAATCCGGCCCGTCGCCTTTGGACTGGCAACGCCTTGAAGACCAATCAGAAATTGTCCGGGGCCTCGAACACATGCCGGCGGAACGGGCCGTCTTCTATATAACGACCAGTGACGATCAGATACTGTTTACACGAACAGGGAAAGAACCGTCAATTTATTTTTCAACCGGTCTTATTGAAGAACTCACCACTGAAGAGTTGCAGGGAGCGCTCTCCCACGAGATCGCCCACATTATACGGAATAAACGGCCTTTGCTGATTATTGTTTTTTTCTTTAGAATGATGTTGTTTTTCAACCCTGTCGTTCTGCTGGAATTCCGGCGAATTGTACATGACGAAGAGAAGATTTGCGATGATATGGCGGTTGAATCCACAAAGAATCCGCAAGCCCTTGCAGAAAGCCTGAAGAAGCTTTATCATAAGACTTATCCTGAAAAAACTTCTCTTGAGCAGCATGGCCATGCTTCGCATCTTGAAGACAGAATCAAAAGGATCGAGAACAACTCAGCGCAGAACAACGGCGGGCAATGGGGGAAATTTATATTTACCGTGATAGTTATCGCCGCAATAAATTATTTCATTGTATAGGACATTATGAAAAAATACGTTCCAAACTCTCTCTTTTTTACTGCTGCCGTTATTGCCTTAATTGTACTCTTACGATTTCTCAACTGGCTTCCGCTCTCTCTTGAACAAGGGATAGCAAGAAAATATTCCAGCATCGAGGAAGTCAAGGCAAAATTAAACATAAAAAAAATCTATGCGCCATCCTATTTCCCCGAGAATTTTGCCTGGCCTCCCTACGAAATTATAGCTCAGACAAAGCCGTTTACATCCGTTACCATGAAGTTCAGGCGCACCGACAGGATGTCGAGCACCCTGGTCATTTGCCAATCCGATACGGCAGCCCCTCTTACCGATTCCTTTCCGCGCATGGCTCAGCTCAAAGAAAGCATCACCTATCCTTTGAAGGGAAGGCAGGCACTTCTCGATGTAGGCATATGCCGTGATAAGGAACCCTGCAGCAGCATGACATGGCTTGAGGGCCGCTACAGGATAGCCGTTGCTGTGGAGTCGCCGCCTTTCGAGCTGATAAAAATCTCCGAAAGCATGCTTCACTGACATATTTTATCCGAGCTCTTCCGTTTTGCACCTCCTGGGATAAAATTCCCTTCAAAATAGGAAACCCTTCCAATTTACTTCTGCCTTCCGGCCTGCTATTCTTAAATCAAGAAAGCATCTGAATCAATAGGAGGTGAATGAAAATGCTTACGTATGAGGAAGATTCCAACATCTTGAAGAAAGCAGCAATGTTGCTGCTGGGGCCTGTGGTCGGGTTAATCTATGTGATTTTCTTACCGTTTGTATCAATAGGGGCACTAATTGTGATGGTTGGCGGAAAGGCGCTGGGAAAGCTATGGAGTATGGCAAGGAACATAGACTATTTCGGCTGGAGACCGTCAGAGGCCTATCTTTCGGGGAAAAAGAAAAAGGGCGGCAGAGAGCGGCACAAGCCGAATGCTTGAAAGCTTGTAATAACTCTGCACGTACGACGCTTACCGCCGTACGTCGAAAAGGAGGCGCCAGATGAACACTCTATTTGATTTCGTAACTCACATTAAGGGAGTTGAGTACCTGGCATCGGTCACCTTCATTGCCGTGTACCTCATTTACTCGGAATTCCTGAAACCCAGACCTTTCAGCACGGTGGTAAAGGCAGGTAAGGAGGACATCGAATATCTCAGGAAAGAGGGATCTCATGAGGTGCTAAAAACCATGGGAAGGGTAATAACCGCCCCCTTCGTCGGCTTGATGTATGTAGCCATGCTGCCTTTTGCATTTTTGCTGGCTCTTGTTTCAACTGTTGCCAACAAAGCATTGGGTTATGCAGGCAAAGAGATGTCTTTTGGATGGAGGCCCATAGAAGCTTACTTGTCAGGGAAGAAAAGCGAAGGGAAAAAGAAAAATGAAAAGAAGTAGAGGAGGCGTAATCGTCATTATAAGTAGATCAGTCCCGGCCAGGAGCATCTCACCCTATCGGGACTGATCAAAGGAGGCCAGCTACATGAAAAATACTTCAGTTGTAATATTTGCTATGCTATCTTGCCTGCTCGTTGCTTCATTACTCTATGCCGCTTCTCCAACGAGTCCGGGTGTAATCATGCTTGACAGTGTAAAGGACAAGTACGATGCTGTGCGTTTTGACCATGGGAAACATACGTCTCTTGCAGGAAATTGCGGGACATGCCATCACGAGCACGGCGACAACAGCTCGCTTCCCTGCAAAGAGTGCCACGCACTCACGCCCGATCAATTCAAACAGAGCGTTACCAGGTCTTTTACCGCATGCAAGGGCTGCCACATCTCTTTTGACCGGTCAAATCCCAAAATGCCCGGACTGAAGGTCGCATACCACAAAAAGTGCTTTCAGTGTCACAGGGGAATGGGGGACGTCGGCATTGATCCAAAGGGCTGTACAGTAATGTGTCATGCCAAAAGAGAGCAGAAGATAAGCAAACGGATTGGAAACTAAGGCAACAAAGGAGGAACTATGGCACACGAACCAAAAAAGCCAGGCACTGATACGACGGAAAATATAAAGGGAGATCTCCAGGGGGCGGCCTCATCGATCGGCGCGGTCGAGTTGAGCAGGAGAAATTTTTTGACCTCGATTACCGCTCTCGGCGGTGCAGCGCTCATCGGGGGTCCCGCGACAGCATCTGCTTCAAATGAATTCAAAGGCTGGCCCAACAGTTTCGGTTGTCTTACCGATCTGTCCGTCTGCGTTGGATGCAGAAGCTGTGAGGCGGCGTGCAATAAGCAGAATAATCTGCCTGAGCCGAAGGTCCCCTTTGACGAGAAGTCTGTTTTTGATGAAAAGCGGAGGCCTACTGCCTCTGCATACACTGTTGTGAACCGGTACAAAAATCCCAAAGACGAAGGCAAGCCCATTTATCGGAAAGTGCAATGCAACCATTGTCTTGAGCCTTCCTGCGCAACGGCCTGTCCAATACATGCCTACTCTAAAACACCTGAAGGGGCTGTGCGCTATGACGAGGACCTGTGCTTCGGATGCCGCTATTGCATGGTCGCCTGTCCTTTCTATGTGCCGGCTTTTGACTATGAAAGCGCCCTGAAGCCTAAAATCGTAAAATGTACTATGTGCTACGGCAGGGTGTCGAATGGAGGCATACCTGCGTGCGCTGAAGCCTGCCCAACAGGCGCAATTACCTTTGGGAAGAGAGCTGATTTAATAGCTATGGCGCATGAAAAGATTATGAAGCAGCCTGATCGTTATATAGATCACATATATGGAGAACATGAAGTTGGAGGCACAAGTTGGATGTACATTTCGGGCGTACCGTTTGAACAGGTCGGCTTTCCGACCAATCTGCCGACAACACCGCTCCTGGAGCAAACAAAGGGGTTTCTTGCTGCTGTCCCTCTGGTCCTGACAGTGTGGCCGGCTCTTTTCGGCATGTGCTATGCTGCATTGCGCCATAGGGAAGAGATCGCTAAAGAAGAGGCAGCTGCAGAGACAAAGCAGGAGGTGAAATAATGGGCAACGGAGATGCTGTTAATACAGAAAACTTCCAATCACGCTTTATGAACAAATTACTTATGGGGATGACCTGGCCTGAGTATATGAAGACGCTGGTAACGCCCTTTAATCTTGTCGCCGCAGTCATCCTCTGTGTTGGGCTCCCCCTTATTGCTATTCGCTTCATCTTCGGTCTCTACACGGTAACCGATGCATCAAACGAATATCCATGGGGTCTTTTCCTCGGCTGGGGTCTTTTCGGAGGCGTCCCTCTTTCGGCAACCGGGTTTGTAATGGCAACAGCCTACTATATTTTCGGGTTCAAACGATATCAACCTGTCGTACGTTTGGCTGTTTTGACCGGTTTGCTGGGATATTTCTTCGCTGTCGTTTATCTCCTCGTAGACCTTGGGAGGCCCTGGCGCATCTATTATCCAATGGCAATCTCATTCGGAACAGCCTCGGTACTTTTCCTGGTTGCATGGCACGTGGCGACCTACCTCACGGTCCAACTGCTCGAATTCAGTCCGGCCATCCTGGAATGGCTGAAGTCAAGGAGGGTACGCAGATGGGCGACAAGGACAACTATAGGCTTGACGATTGCCGGCATAGTACTCTCAACACTCCACCAGTCAGCTCTCGGTGCAATGTATCTGCTTGCTCCGGGTAAGGTGCATCCGCTCTGGTATTCATCCTACATACCCGTATTCTTCCTCTGTTCGAGTGTTTATGCAGCCCTTTCCATGGTGATAGTGGTAAGTACTCTTGCTGTCCGTTTCCTGAGGGACAAGGCCGGTCCTACCTTTCTCGGCAGCATCGATCGTTTAACTTTAGGTCTGGGGAAAGGCGCAGCCATCGGCATGTATATTTACTTTGCGCTTAAAATAATCGGCATCGCCCACGATGACAACTGGTCGCTTCTCGCTACGCCTTACGGTGGATGGTTCCTCGTTGAACTTCTGGGATTCGTCGCCCTGCCGTGCATTGTCTTTACCTACGGCGTCAAACTTAAGAGCGTCGGAATCGTGCGGTTCGGCGCCTTTTATGCTGTGCTGGGAATATTGCTGAACAGGCTTAATTTGGCAATCATCACTTTCAACTGGAACCTGCCTGACCATCTGCACCATATTATTCCGCCCTGGCAGGAAGTGGGGGTTGTTATGGCTATAGCAACTCTTCACGTGCTGATATTCCGCTGGATACTGAACCGCTTCCCGGTCCTCAGAGAAGAGCCGGAGTATGAGGAGTCTCATTGATGCATTATAGCGTACAGCGTTTATCGCGTTTGCGGATTAACTGAGGGCTTGCGTAATAACGCATTACGCTGTACGCTATTACATCATTACAAGGAGGAGGACGATGGAGGCAAAAAGGGCCGTGCAGACGCTCCTGCTTATTGCACTTGCTGTTGTACTTGTCAGCGGCATGGCATATGCCGGTGTCCCGGACCCTTCCACTGAGGCGCAAAAATGTCTGGAGTGCCACAGCAAACAGGGAATCGTCATAAAATTTCAGGATGGCAAGTCAGAAATAGCTTTAGTCGCCGCCGAGCAGTTCCAGTTGTCTGCCCACGGCAGCCTCGGCTGTTCCTCCTGTCATCCCGGCTTCTCCGCTGAAGAGCATCCGGCGCGAGTATTCAAAAGCCTTGAGCAATTCAGAATACAATCCTCACGCGCCTGCAGACGCTGCCATAGCGATGATCAACTGAAATCAAGGTCTGTCCATATTGCTTTGCTCAATAATGAGAGAAGGGGGACCCCTCTCCTGTGCGCCGACTGCCATAACGCGCATGCAATGACACCGACAGCAGGCGGAAAAATCCTGAAGAGCGAGAGCGATTACTGCATGAAATGCCATGACCGCCACCTGAAAATGGTTTTCAAAGATAATGAAGCGTTATTGCTCACCGTGGACAGATCTCTCCTGCAGTCTTCGGTACATCATGAACTCAGCTGCTCCGATTGTCACTTTGGCTTCTCATCAAAAGAGCACCCTAAAAGGATGTTCGGAAGCAGACGCGCCTTTACAATCTCATCTTCGGAGACATGCAGGCGCTGTCATTTCGATAAATACTCCAAGACACTGGAAAGTATTCATTTTGCCATCCTCAATCAGGGAAACCTGAACGCCCCGGTGTGCACTGATTGCCACGGCAGCCATTCTATTCAAAAAGGGAGGATAGAAAAACTTCTGCTCGTAAAGCGATGTGAAAAATGCCACAAGCCAATATTCGATATCTATGCAGCGAGCGTACACGGCAAAGCCCTAATTGACGAAAATAACCAGGATGTTCCCATATGCATTGATTGCCATAGGGCGCATGACATAAGCAATCCTCTTACTCTGGAGTATCGCGAACGTATTCCCGAGATGTGCGGGAACTGCCACGCCAATAAGGCGATTATGGGAAAATACGGGATATCCACCGATGTGCTGAAGACATATCTCTCCGATTTTCATGGCGTCACCCTGAATTTTTACAAACTGCAGAAAGATAAGCTCATGAAGCCGGGCAGACCGATGGCAACCTGTGTAGATTGCCATGGCATCCATAACATAAGCTGGGTGGCAGCCGGCGACAATGCGGTGATCAAAGCCAGAGTAGTAAAACAATGTCTGAAGTGCCACGAGGCCGCAGATAAGAACTTTCCCGGCGCATGGCTTTCCCACTATGAGCCGAGTCTGAAAAAGGCCCCGCTCGTATTCATAGTCATCATTGTTTGTAGGGCATTTATAGTGTTGATGGTTGCCGGTCTGGTCTTGCAGATAGTGCTTCACATATGGCGCTACGCCATCGACCGTTGAGGAGGAATAATGAACAGCGCCCAGCTTTCCGATTCATACATTACCCGGTTCTCATGGTACCGGCTTATCGAACATTGGGTACATGCCGTTATTTTCCTGTTCCTGATTGTTACAGGTTTCTCCCAGAAATTTTACTATCTTGAACTCTCACAATGGATTGTTATTCACCTTGGCGGTATTGACACGGTCAGGCTAATGCATCGCATTGCCGGCATCATCCTCGCCATAACTCTCAGTCAGCACCTCATCGTCAACTTCTTCGGGGTCCTTCTTAACAAGTGGCCCCCATCCATGGCGATCACCAAAGGCGATTTTGCCGATGTGGTCGCGAATGTCAAATACTATATTGGTATAATCGACAGCCCGGCCCGCCGTGGGAGGTACGATTACAGGCAGAAATTTGAATATTGGGGCATTCTCACGGGCAGCATTCTGATGTGCATAACCGGCCTTGCCTTATGGTTTCCTGTACCAGTCGCGAGTTTGCTTCCCGGCGAAGTCATACCTGTTGCGAAAGTCCTCCATACGAATGAAGCTTTGGTCCTTTTGCTGCTTATAGCGATGTGGCACATATACAACGTGATTTTCAACCCGGAGGTCTTTCCCATGGATACCTCTATGTTCACCGGGAAGATATCAAAAGAGCGCATGATCCGCGAACATCCCGTGGAATACGAAAATCGCTTCGGAGTGAAGCTTGCAGAGTCCGGCGATGAAACTCACCACAGGGAGGAAACTTGACAGTAGACGCTTGTTGACGCAGGGTTTAGAAAAATGCCATATTCCTGAATGCGCAGGAAAATACTCGTTGCAATAATTCTTAACGTCCTCATAATATCGGCTACGCTGGGTGTTTTCAGTTATCTCACCGTCCAGGACAGCATCAGGCGCTCATTAGACAACAGGTTGATGCTGGCCAGGATAATTGCCGATTATATTGAGGTCTCTCTGCAGACTAACATCAACAGGCTCCTGGATATTTCCCTGTCCGGAAAGATCGATCTTGCCAGCCGCGATTGGGAGCCTGAACGAAAGGCCCTTGAGACCGCCTATAGATATTCGCTTTTTACCGACAGTGTCTTTCTCCTCGACAAGCAGGGCAACGTACTGATCACTTACCCGCCGCATGACATATATGCTGAAAATCTCTCTTATATAGATTGTGTAAACCAGGTCCTGCGCGAGGGGAAACCGGTCGTATCCAACATATACACTCTGGAGCCCATAAAAAAACAAGTCCTGTTTATGATGGTCCCCCTGAAGGACCGCCGTGACACTGTCGTAGGAGTTGCCGGAGGAGTGCTGAGTCCTGCGAATCTTTTCATTAATACTCTCCTGCAGAGAATAAAAATCGAAAGCAGGTTCATAGAGATCATAGACCTCAACGAACGGATCCTGGCCTCGGATGACGCTGAACGCATCCTGCAGCATGGGGATTACGGCGGAGACTTAAGCACAATGATACGGCTTGGACAGTCGGGTATCAGGGAAAGCAGCCACGTTCTTTCCGGGGCAAATAACGGCGCCATGGTAAAATGCGTTCTCGCCTTTGTACCACTTAAAACTGCGTCATGGGGTATCATTGTGGGGCAGACGGATAAGGTAGTCTTTGAACCGGCCAGGAAACTGGAGCGGAACTTTCTTCTGCTCGTCGTCATATTTATAATCTTGTCCATAGTTTTTGGCATAGGCATAAGCATACGTATCGTCCGGCCCCTCAGGACCTTTATCGGTGAAGCCGACAGGATCGCCGGAGGTGATCTGTCGAAACCTGTGGCGGACGTAGGGAGCGATGAGGTGCTTCAACTCAGCAAAAGTTTTGATAAAATGAGGGTTGAGCTTGCCGCATCCCTCGATAGTATTCAAAAACAGAATCTGGAACTGGAGCACCGTGTTACCATGAGGACCAGTCAGATCCGTGAGAGCCGGCTGAAGGTGCAAAAACTGCTCAAGAAGGTCATTTCATCGCAGGAAGAAGAGCGCAAGCGTATAGCTCGTCATCTCCACGATGAAATATTGCAGGACATTTCAGCGATCCTTATAAACCTCGATATCTGCAGGGTGAGGCCTGAGGATTTCAGCGTACAACGGTGCGACGAGATAAGAGCTATTGCCCTGAAGACCATCGATGATATGCGCAATGTAATTCAGAATCTGAGACCGACAGTCCTCGATGACCTCGGACTCCATGCAGCGATTACATGGCTCGCTGAGAAATATCTTAAGGCTAAAGGAATACACTGTTCTCTGGAAATTCACTCTGCTGATAAAAGATTTCCCCGCCAGGTCGAGAGGGTCCTTTTCCTGATTATACAGGAGGCGATTATGAATATTGCACGCCA
>JBEKJD010000058.1:0-14009 GCA_050011415.1 Dissulfurispiraceae bacterium
AGATTGAGGAGGTTTTTAAAATGAAAGAGGGTATACATCCACAATATAAAGAAGCGAAGGTTGCATGCGCGTGTGGTGAGACATTTACTACCAAGTCCACGCTCAACGATATTCGTCTTGACATATGCTCAAAGTGCCATCCCTTTTTTACGGGCAAGCAAAAGCTCATAGATGCTGAGGGAAGGGTGGAGAAGTTCAGGAAAAAATACGCAAAGAAGTAGCTGAGATTAATAGCAGGGGTTAGAGTTTGGCGGTTTGCCTAAAATCTAACCCTTTTTTATTGGCTGCGGCGACATACGGAGAACTTAATGAAAAATATAGGCGGACAAGCTGTTATAGAGGGCGTAATGATGAAATCTCCTGCAGGGTGGAGCGTTGCGGTCAGAGGGCCGAAAGGTGATATAAGCCTCAAGCGCGAGAAGACCGGCCAACTGGCAGGATTACTGAAGATGCCGGTAGTCAGAGGGTCGGTAGCGCTTTTTCAGGCGCTGCATATAGGGATCAGGGCACTGGAATTTTCGGGCAACGTGGCTTACCAGGAGGACGTGCAGGAAAAACCGATCAGCCCGTGGAGCATGGGTATTTCGCTGGTTGCCGCTGTGGGGCTTGCCATAGCGCTTTTTATAGCCCTGCCGCTGCTGTTAACTAAGTTAATGGGGAATTTTTTTCAGGGAGTTGCTCATAGTTCCCTCCTGTTTAACGTTGTCGATGGTGTGATCCGTGTTGTCATATTTCTTTTTTATGTGTCTGCTATAGGTTTTTGGAAAGAGATGCGGCGCGTTTTTGAATACCACGGGGCAGAGCATAAGGTTATTTATGCGTATGAGGCAGGGGAAGAGCTTACTGTTGAGAACGCGAAGAAGTACAAGCCCTACCATCCGAGGTGCGGAACAAGCTTCCTGCTTATCGTCATGGTCATCAGCATACTGATCTTCTCTTTCATTCCCCAGCAATGGCCTCTTTTAGACAAAGCGGCATCCCGGCTTATTCTCATTCCTCTTATCGCGGGTATCTCCTATGAGATGCTCAGGTTTTCTGCAAAGATGAAGAATAATCCTGTAATCGGCCTGATGGTACTGCCCGGTCTTCTCCTGCAGCGTATGACCGTAAGGGAGCCGGACGAGTCCCAGATAGAGGTTGCGCTTGCCGCAATGCAGGATGTTTTGAGTCTGGAGGGAATCGGCGGAGGGGTCCCCGAAAAGTCGAAGACTTTTTGCGGTAAGGGCGAGGTATACTGAAAATGCTGGAGAAACTGCTCTCTATAGAGGAAAAGCATGATGAAATAACCAGGACGCTTGCAGACCCGGAAGTGCTGTCCCACGCGCAGGCATACATGAAGTATTCAAAGGAAAAGTCGGACCTTCTGCCTATTGTCGAAAAAATCAGGGAATACAAAAAAATACTTTCGGAGATGGAAGGTGTTGAAGATATGCTCAAGTCGGGTGACGGAGATTTTAAAGAGCTTGCCCAGGCAGAGCTTGAGGACCTGAAAAAAAGAAGGCTGCTTCTGGAGGGCGAACTGAAGATGATGCTGCTGCCTAAGGACCCGAGGGATGAAAGGAATGTCATCCTTGAGATCAGGGCCGGCACAGGGGGAGAAGAAGCGGCCCTGTTCGGAGCAAGCCTGTTTAGAATGTATTCCAAATATGCCGAATCCCGTAAATGGAAGATTGACGTTATCGACTCCAATCCGACAGGCATCGGCGGCTTGAAGGAGATCATTGCTAATATCACCGGAAAAGGCGCTTACAGCAGGCTGAAGTATGAAAGCGGTGTGCACAGGGTGCAAAGGGTACCGGTAACCGAGACATCGGGGAGGATACATACGTCTGCCGCAACAGTGGCTGTACTGCCCGAAGCTGAAGAGGTCGATATAAAGATTGAGGTCAATGACCTCCGGATCGATACCTTCTGTTCTTCCGGAGCCGGCGGGCAGAGCGTTAATACGACGTATTCCGCTGTTCGTATTACGCATATCCCTACAGGGTTGGTGGTACAGTGCCAGGATGAGCGTTCGCAATTGAAGAACCGTGAAAAGGCGCTGAAGGTGCTTCGTTCGAGACTGCTGGATCTGGAAATCGAGAAAAAGGAAAAAGACCGGGCTGCGGACAGGAAGACCCAGGTCGGCAGCGGCGACAGAAGCGAGCGTATCAGGACGTATAACTACCCCCAGAACAGGGTCACGGACCATCGGATAGGACTGACCCTGCACAAGCTTGATCGTGTGCTTGAAGGGGCAATGGATGAGCTTATTGATGCCCTGAGTACTCACTATCAGGCAGAACGGCTGCAAGAGCTGTGACGGTTTCGTAAAAAGCCCATATGCTGCGTTGCGCTGCATACTTCGTCACTGCGGCGTACCAAAAGTACGCCTCATTCCTCAGTATTTGCGCGCCTTGCCTATGAACTTTTTACGAAACCGTCTGCTCGTGGCTTGCTGATGACATGAATGCCATTACGAAAATGAAAGAGGTATCGGCACTATTTGAACAGAGCGGTATTGAGGATCCGGCGCGGGAAGCTGAAATGCTCGTCACCGGAGTTCTGGATATCGACAGGGCCGGTCTTTACGCGGGCGATGCCGGCGTACCGGAGGACAGGGCAAATTATATCGATGAACTTGCTGTACGGCGTACCCGGGGAGAGCCCATTCAGTATCTTATAGGGCATGTGTTGTTTTACGGGCTCAAAATCCATGTAGGCAGCGGAGTGCTTATTCCGAGGCCTGAAACGGAATTGCTGGTTGAGGAAGCTATAAAAGTAATAGAATCGGAGAGTCGGAGAACCGGAGTAAAAGACGGAAATGGAGAATCGGGGAATCGGAGAACCGGAGTAACTGCAGAGGCGAAAGATATTGCTCCGACTCTCCGACTCTCCGATTCGCCGATTCGCCGATTCACCGATTCGCTTAGCATTTTGGACCTTTGCACCGGAAGCGGATGCATTGCTCTCGCCCTTGCGCGGCATTTCCCTGAAGCCATCGTTTATGGTGTTGACGCTTCTGAGGCTGCAATGGTATACGCAACGCAGAATGCCGTTGCAAATGATATCCACAATGTCGGTTTCAGGCTGGGAAACCTTTTTGAGCCTGTCAGCAGCCTTGGTTTTGACTGCATTGTTTCCAATCCTCCCTATGTAAGGCACGATGAAATAAAAACGCTTCAGAGGGAGATAAAGGAGTACGAGCCGCTTACAGCGCTTGACGGCGGCAGGGACGGTCTCGATTTCTACAGGAGGATTTTAAGGGAGGCGCCGGCATACCTGAGAGAAAACGGCACAATTTTGCTTGAAGCAGGGTTCGGCCAGTCTGACTCGATACGGGAACTGGCGATGCGCGCCGGGTTCACCGAACTGTATTTCACGAAGGACTTTGCCGGGATTGAAAGAGTGGCGGCAGCTACGCTGGCTTCTCATTCAGGGGAGCGCTGATGGAACTGATCGGAAACTTAATTTCAGTTTTCATGCATCTCGACAGTCATCTGAGCCTGGTAATTCGGCAGTATGGCCCTGTCACGTATGTCATTTTATCGCTCATCATTTTCTGCGAGACCGGTCTTGTGGTTACTCCATTCCTTCCCGGCGATTCGCTTCTTTTCGCCGCAGGCACATTTGCAGCTCTGGGCTCGTTTGATATCTCACTGCTTTACGTGCTTCTTGTCTTTGCTGCCATGGCAGGCAACACTACGAATTACTGGATCGGATATTTTGCAGGACCAAGGGTGTTCCACCGTGAAGATGTGAGGTTCCTTAACAGGAAGCACCTGGAGCGTACCCACCGGTTCTATGAAAAATACGGCGGCAAGACAATCATCATTGCCCGCTTTATCCCTGTTGTGCGTACCTTCGCGCCTTTTGTCGCCGGTATAGGCAGGATGGCCTACACCCGTTTTCTCAGCTACGATATTTTCGGAGGGACGGCATGGGTGTCCGTATGTGTTTTTTCAGGATATTTTTTCGGCAATATTCCTGTTGTGAGGCGGAATTTCTCACTTGTAATTCTGGCGATCATTGCTGTCTCGGTCATGCCGGGAGTGGTGGAATTCATCCGCCACCGCCGGAATATCAGAAGGGTGGATTGCCGGTAAACAATTTCTCAATAGCCTCTGCCGGCAATGGCCGGCTAAAGTAAAATCCCTGGGTAGTATCGCATTTCAGGTCCTTTAAGATTTTCCATTGTTCTTCGGTTTCGATGCCCTCGGCGTTTGTTCTCAGACCCAGCGCGTTTGCCATAGTAATTATTGCCGACACTATTGCTTCAGCGTCGGGGTCTTTTCCGAGTTCACGTATAAATGATATGTCAATCTTCAGATTGTCCACGGGCAATCTCTTAAGGTAACTCAAAGATGAGTACCCTGTGCCGAAATCGTCGACAGATATGGACATCCCTATATCCCGGAACGCGTTAAATATTGCCTTCGCGGATTCTATGTCCTCCATAAACGCGCTTTCCGTTATCTCGGCTGTCAGAAGGGATGGAGCCAGTCCGAATTCTTCCAGCATTTCTTTGACTTTCGCAACAAGATTTTTCTGCCTTAACTGAATTAAAGAGATATTGACTGAAACAGGCACAACAGGATAACCTTTGTTCTGCCACTCTTTCAACTGAAGTATAGCTGTTCTCAATACCCACTCACCAACCTCTATAATCATGCCTGTTTCCTCAAGAACATGGATGAATTTTGCCGGCAGAATCAGCCCGTAGTTCTTGCTTTGCCACCTGATAAGAGCCTCCATCCCTACCATCTTTGATGTATGGCAGTCCCAGTAAGGCTGATAGTACAGGACGAATTCATCATTTTTCAGGGCATTTTTCAGATATTTGTCCATCATAATGAATTCTGATGCGGCTGCATTCATGCCTGACGTGAAAAACCGACAGCTATTGCCTCCCTGCTGCTTTGCCTGCAGGCAGGCCATATCGGCGTTCTGTATCAGTGTGGTGACATCGTTAGTATCGTCCGGATATATGGATATGCCGGCGCTAAAAGTCAATACAGTTTCCTCGCCATCTGTTTTGACTGGTTCAGACAGTGATTCCTTTAATTTTGCGAGGAAAAAGATAATATCCTCTGCCTTTGATACATCATTGAGAGCAACTGCATACTCGTCACTCCCAAAGCGCGAAACTATATCCCCCTCGCGCACGACTTTCAGCAGCCTCTTTGCCACCTCTTTCAATATGTCATCCCCCAAATATGGACCCAGGGTTTCGTTTATCAGGTGAAACCGGTCAATGTCTATGAATAAGACTCCCGCGCACTTTTCATAATGCTCTATTCTTGCAATCGCCTGTTTTAACCTGTCTGTAAATAACGCCTTGTTGGGAAGTCCGGTCAACTCATCATAATAGGCAAGAAAGTTGATCTTTTCTTCCATTTGTTTTAGTGCAGTAATATCTTTTGAGGTCGCAACAAAGAGTGTTATGTCACCCTTATTGTCTTTGATTGGTGTGATGGTGTGGTAGACCTCGAAAAGCTCACCGTTTTTCTTTCTGTTGGTAAGTGTTGCAGTATATGTCTGCCCGGAAAGTATCGTATCCCACATTTCTTTATAAAAGTCCTTATCATGTCTGCCTGATTTGAGTATTCTGGGTGTTTTGCCCAAAATCTCTTCTCTTGTATACCCTGTTACTTTCTCAACAGCATCATTCACATACTTGATCCTTCCCGATTTTTCCGTTATAAGTATCCAGTCAGAGGACTGCTGAACAGCAGTCAAAAGGGTATCCCTCAACTCCTCGGCTGTTTTGCGTTCAGTGATGTCTTTCATTACTCCTATAACATATTGGGGGTTGCCTTCCGCATCGACACGCATACTGCCGTGATCATTGAACCAGAGATAATGACCGTCTCTGTGCCTGAAACGATATTCCATATCATACAACTGGTTTTCTTTGGCTGCGCGCTCAAATTCGGCATTGGCGCCGGAGAGATCATCGGGATGTACTTTACTCTCCCAACTAACCAGATCATGGCCCATTTCTCCTTCGGTGTAGCCAAGGACCTCCTCGACCATGCCGGACCAGATTATATTGTCTTGAGACACGAAATGTTCAAATGTAATTTCACCGACCGCTTTGACAAGGGACTCGTATTTAAGCAATGCTTCCGAACATTCCTTTTCCAGCCTGTCGCGCTCTGATAACAATGTTTTCCGATCGGCAATTTGCTCGCGCAAATCCGTCAATTCACTTATAAGCTGGCTTTTTGTCCTGGAATTATCTTCCATACTTTTTTAGAGCCCCCAAGCATTTGACTGTCAGTTCATTATAGAAAAAATGGCGCGATTATTCCAAACAGGAATTTTAAGGCACGGCTGCTTTAACCTCTATGATATAATTATCCCGATGCTATTAAATATCGTCAGTTTGCAAGGATAACAGTTAGTGCGATGAGCGCCAGGGGCAGAATAGCAAGGGCGGCCGGAGTAATGTCTGTTGCCACCTTTATCAGCCGCATACTCGGTTATGTGAGAGACATGATTGTTGCGGGTTTTTTCGGGGCTACAGGGACTGCGGATGCCTTTTACGTTGCTTCCAGAATACCCAATCTTCTGAGGGACCTCTTTGCAGAAGGGGCCACGTCTTCCGCGTTTGTTCCGGTCCTTACCGAATATCAGACGCGTTACGGAGAGAAGGAGGCCAACGAACTCGTCAGCTCGACCTTTTTGTTTATTATTGTTGCTGTAGGGCTTATCTGTCTTGCAGGTATAGTATTAGCACCGGCTATTGTTGCGGCAATAGCTCCGGGCTTCCTGAAAGATCCTCAAAAATTGTCCGAAACAATTTTTCTTACGAGGATTATGTTCCCTTTTTTGCTTTTTATCAGTCTCGCCTCGCTTACCATGGGGGCGCTCAACACGCGGCAGGTCTTCTTTATCCCGGCCCTCGCGCCTGCCATTCTCAATGTCGCCAATATAATCTGCATACTGATGCTGGCTGATCGACTGGCAAATCCCATCATTGCGGTGGCTATAGGTTTTTTAATCGGCGGTTTTGTGCAGTTTGCATTTCAGCTGCCTTCTTTTTTTAAACGGGGATATACACTGATGCCTCTCCGTGTCCCCGGGTCCCCGCGTCATGTTTTCTGGCATCCGGGGCTTAAAAAAATAGGCCGGCTTGTTATTCCCATTACTGCAGGACTTGCAATTACGCAGATCAATATATTTGTAAGCACAATTCTGGCCTCAAATCTTCCTGAAGGCAGCATCACCTACCTCTATTATTCCATGAGATTGATCCATTTTCCTGTAGGTGTTTTTGGTGTTGCCATGGGGATGGCAGTGCTGCCGTCCCTGTCAGAGCATGCTGTAAAAGGCGACAGGGACAAGATCAAGGAGGATTTCTCATTTGCCCTGCGTTTTTTGTTTTTCATTACTGTGCCCGCTATGGTGGGCCTTATAGCGCTTCGGTTTCCGATTGTTTCCACACTTTACCAGAGGGGTAAGTTCGGCGCTGCCGCGACAATAGGCACTGCTGACGCCTTGATGTTTTATTCTGTCGGGATATGGGCTATGGTGGGAGTCAGGGTGATCGCCGCCACGTTTTACTCCATGCAGGATACGAGGACACCGGTCATGACGGCAGCTGCTACGATGGTAATTAATGTCTTGTTGAGCCTGCTTCTCATGGGGCCGTTGAAGCACGCGGGGCTTGCGTTTGCGAATGCCCTTGCAGCGATGTGCAATTTTTCGATGCTCTTTTTTTTTCTCAGAAGAAAACTCGGCGGAATAGGGACGGGCAGGATCGCCCTTTCTTTTATAAAAACGTTCTCAGCATCTGCCGTGATGGGATTTGCAGGATGGTTTTTGGCATTCCATGCCGCGTTCTGGTCTTTAAGCGGGCATAGTCTCAGTAAAGCGGCATATCTGGGCGCGATCATGTTATTTTGCACGGGATTATATGCTTTAATGTCGTATCTGGTAAAAAGTGAAGAAATGGAGTATATAATAGACAAAGTTAAAAGTAGAAAGTTAAAAGTTAAAAGTTAAAATTGTTTTTATTTGCTTTTTACTTGCAAATGAAAGGAGCGGATATGATTGTTAAAACTATGGCTGTCGGGCCGCTTCAGGCTAATTGTATTATCCTTGCAGATAATGGGTCCGGGAAAGCCATTGTCGTAGATCCGGGAGACGAGCCTGAAAGAATAATCGGAACGATCAATGCGTTGGGACTTACCGTTGAAATTATTGTTTGCACTCACGGCCATTTTGACCATATGGGTGTGGTTGGCGATATTAAGAAAGAAACAGGGGCGAGGGTAGCCTTGCACCGGGACGATCTGGAATTGTATAACGGCGCGCAGGATATGGCTGCGTTATGGGGTCATTCGCTTGACGCGCCTCCTGGACCTGATATCTTATTGTCTGAAGGCGACACGCTGACAGTAGGAGATTTGAACTTTGCCGTGCTGCATACTCCCGGACACAGTCCTGGCGGAATTTGCCTATATGGAGGGAATGTGGTGATAACCGGCGACACTCTCTTTAGGGGCTCTGTGGGGAGAACAGACTTTTACGGCGGCGATATGGAAAAGATGAAACAATCGTTCAGGAGGCTGATGGCTCTGCCGGAAGACACAAATGTTTTGCCGGGGCACGGACCCGCGACAACTATAGGCCTCGAAAAAACCGAGAACTTGTTTTCAGAAGAATTCCTGTAGCCGGGGATAGGCATATGCCTTCCCCCGGCTGTTAGCTGAACAAAAGCGCCCGATTAATGCTGCTCGTGTTTCTTTTCTTTCTCCATGCCATGCTTATGGCATTTACCGTGTCCCATCATTTCGTGGTCCATCATCCCATGCATACCGCATTTGCCGTGTTCCATCATTTCATGTCTCATCATCATATGACCCATTATTTCGCGGAATTGCTTTTTCTGGTCGGCATTCAGGTTGGACTTAATGTCTGCCAGCGCTTTGATGTGCAGCATTTTCATTTCCGACTTCAGGCTCTCAATCTTTTTTACTGCGGTTTCGGCTGCAGCAAGGTCTATGGAATCCTTCGAGAGGATCTCACGCAAGTCGATTTTTGCCAACTCGAGATCAGCCTTCTTCCTTATCATTTCCTTCTTTGTGCTGAGATGGATCGCACGTACAGCTTCTTTCTGTTTTTCATCAAGACCGAGTTTTTTGAACATGGCCATGTGAAAATCGTCTCCGGCGCAACCGCAGCCGCCGTCTCCCGCATGATGTTTGTGCATACTGCTCTGCGGCCCCATGCCCTTTGCCTGGTCTGCAGCGCCGCAAGTGACTGCAAGCCCCATTACCAAAAGAAATACAAGCGAAATCAATGCTAACTTTTTCATGCCCTTCCTCCTTTTTTATACGTAGCGTCAGAAAAGATAACTTATCGAGGTCCCATGTTTTCCCGATATACAGTATTAGTCGAAGGAAACAATCGTAAGGTTACAAACAAAATAAAATTTAAACAATAAAGGGGACAACCGTTCAATATATCCATCCCGCCTTCCAATGTAATGACATTTTACATCAAAATAAGCCAAAATTATCCATCATGCAAGACACTGCCGGCGTTAGAATAGGACACCTTTCCACTTTCTACCATACTGCGATGCTTTTAATGGCAGAGGGTGTGCTTGAAAAAAAAATGAAAACGCATATTGAATGGAAGCTTCTCGGCACGGGACCGGCCATTGTCAATGCGTTTGAGAAGGGCGAGCTTGATCTGGCTTACGTCGGGCTGCCTCCGGCAATCATAGGCATAGCAAGAGGCGTGAGTATAAAATGCATTGCAGGAGGACATATCGAAGGAACTGTGATGTGCGGAAGGAACAGCGACAGAGGCTTTCCTGAGATTGATGATCCGGGCGCTGTTCTGCGCCAGTTCGCCGGTCTGAAAATCGGCGTGCCGGGAAATGGCTCGATCCATGATGTTATTTTAACAGACTGCCTTGATCGGTCCAATCTCAATAACGCTATTGAGGTAATTCATTTCCCCTGGGCCGATATGATAATAGAAGCAATGGTAAAGGGTGAGGTTTCCGCTGCTGTGGGGACCCCTGCGCTCGCGGTGGCTCTTGAGCGTTATGCTCGAGGTAGAATCCTCTATCCTCCGGCGAAACTCTGGCCTTACAATCCCAGTTATGGCATCATTTCGCATAATGGATTTCTGGCATTACAGCGTGAACTTGTTGAGGCATTTCTTGTTGCGCATGAAGAAGCTTCCTGTTTTTTAAGGCGCTCGCCTGAAGAAGCAGCGTCGATTATTTCCGGATATTTGGGATTTATCGATAAGGCATTTGTGCTGGATACGCTGAAAGTATCACCCAAATACTGTGCACAGCTTACCGATGAGTATGTCGGTTCAACTATGGATTTTGCCGCTGCTCTCAGAAAGCTGGGCTATATCAACCGCGACGTCTCGCGTGAAGAAATATTTGACTCATCACTCATCAGAAAGATCCATCCTCCAGGAGACCATTATTAAATTTGAGGAGACAGAAGGGACATGTGAAGTATTGTTTTACTTTGCTGACGATTAGCCTCTCGTGTCATCTTCCTGAATACGTGAAAGACGTCATTCCCGCAGTGTTTAAGCGGGAATCCAGTTTATACAAAAGAAAAGATATTTTGTTTATAGTGGGCTGATTTATATAGCTCTTTTTTACGAAGTTCCCGGATTCCCGCCTGCGCGGGAATGACGGACAATGGGTCTCAAGAAATCGGGGAGCACCGGGCAGAAATGACTTATGTTATAGTAAAATAGTATCATTTCAGGAGGACATGGATATGTCGGAAAAAGAAAGACCGCTGCCACAGCCGCCATCAACACCTTTCGGGCCTAAAAAACGATTTGAGCGGGGCGGGGATGACAGCCCGCTTGTTGCCGACCAACTATTAATGGCAATGGCAGAAGGAAAGCTCGATGAATATATAAAACAGGAAATGCCCGGCAGCGAGCAGGCCCTGAAACTCACGCAGATGATGATGGGCATGTCAGGCATGTCAGGCATGGCGTTGCCCGGCTTAGTGCCGGTTTCAGAGAAGAATATGGAAGAGAAGGCGTCAGAGGATAGTGCCGGGGCCGCCCCATCCGAATTGGAAAATCCTGTACAGCCCCCGGAAGATTTGGTAAAAGCCGCTCTTGACGGAGATATAAAAGGTCTAATGCAGATACTCCGCAGGGAACATGAAAAAACCAACCCTGCAGCTTCTTCCCAGAAAGTTTCGCGACTTCCCGGGGACCCCGACACAGCGCATCCTCAACCTGAAGATTTAGATGCCGGGCAGAGGGTCTGCCCTGCTATCGAGAAAGAGATAGTCGATGCTCTGGCCGCGATTGCCGGCGAGAACAGTTTGACAATGGACTGGTTGGTCCTGCGGGCGCTCAAACTCTACGTCGGGGAATATAAAAAGACCGGCAGACTGTAGCTATACCTTTTCACATTGAATGCTATATAATTTCATTTTTAATGCAGGAAGAAGGAGGAAACTACAATGACGAAAATCATTGCATGCAGCATGATGGTAATTATGATCTTATCCTCTGCCGCAGTCTTTGCGGAAGACACTCGCAAGGAAGAGGACACTATATTTGATTTAATAGCTGTAAGGCCTTTGGGCTTGGTTACGCTTTCCATAGGCGCAGCGTTTTTTATAGTTTCCCTGCCTGTGGGTGTTGTCAGCGGCAGCACCGGCAAGGCTGAAAAAGCACTGGTTGCCGATCCATTCAATTATACTTTTACAAGGCCTCTCGGAGAATTTGGCGATTCGGTCCAGCATATGGACTTGCAAAGTAACCAGGATAAGAACGGTTCATAGTACGGACTTCGGGGAAGTTGTCACCTCAAAGAAAGGAACTCCTGCACCTGCCGTTTTATCTCAAGATGGTTAAGGGGGATGTTCGGCACGTCCCTGTTGCCCGGCAGCGTGAGGCAATGAATAAAGCGCAGGCCCGCATTTTTTTCTCTCATAGTAGCGATCAACTGTTTTTTCCCCGTTACTTTGCAGGTGTTTTGAATCCCGAATCCCCTCGCTACGAGTTCAAGATCCACACATTGACCGGTGAGGGAGGGCTGGTTTCCAGTTGAGCCGTAGGCGCTGTTGTCGATTCCAAGGATAGTGAGTTTTTTTGGTGCGCAGTACGCCGAGGTGGCAAGACTTCCCGGATTCATTAACAGGCTGCCATCGCCGTCGATAACGACCACTTCCTTGTCACAGGAGAGTGCGAGGCCGAGACCGATAGGCGTGGCCATTCCCATGCTGCCGAGCATATAAAAATTAGAAGGTTGGTGTCTGATATAAAATAATTCTTTCGAGGGGAATCCGAGATTGCATACGACAACGCGCCCCTCAAGCCAGGGAGCTATGATTTCCAGCACCTCGTAGCGGGTGAAAATGGGCTTTAAATTCCTTTCAGTTGCAGTGTGTCTTGACTGGGCGACTGCCGGTCCGGCGCAACCGGCAGTCGCTTCCCAGACTTTAGGACTGAGCAAAAAGGCGTGTATTGAATTTTTACGGTAAACATCATTCAGTTTCTTCCCGATGTTTTTGATGTCCGCCCTATTGTTAATCAGCGAAAAGCCTAATCCCGCGCCTTTCAGGATGCCGGGCAATCTCCTGCCCATTGGTATTTGCGCCGCAATTTTTTCCTTGTAAACTCCCCTATGGCTTACGAAGAGTGCAAGCGGCAGCTGATAAAAACCTGTAAGTGAAAGCAGGGCATTAATCATATTGCCGGTCCCGGAATTCTGGAGGATAATGGCAGGACGCCTTCCGGCGAGCGCTGCGCCTGCGCATATGCCCACGCCTTCTTCCTCTCTGGTCAACGGAATATGCTCTGCCCCAAGGAATTTACGATTCTTTGGGGACCCCTCTGTCAGCGACTTTTCGGGGACCTCGTATGGGAGCAGAGAGATCAGTCTTTTAAAGCGATCGCACGGAAGAGTGCATACCAGATCGACCCCGCTTTGTTGCAGTTCCGCTATAAACTCTTCTTCAGGATAGTGCATAGAAGTGACTCGATTTCTTTGTCCGAAATATTTTTGGATACAAGGGTAGGATCAACGGGATATATCTTGTGAGTTTCTAAAAACCTCTTCTCGCCTCCGCCGGTAATGTTCAGGAGTATTATATCGTTTTCCCCTACGCTCTTTGAGAGCGCCCCATTAATCAGAGCGGCAACAGCTACGCCTGCGGCCGGAGCTATGTCTATTCCCTCCGCAGTCAAAAATACATCCTGAGCTTTGAAGACTTCTTCATTCCCCACGCCGTACATCGCCCCGCGGGAGGCCGTCAGGGCGTCGAAGACGCCGCCCTTGATGCTGAATGCCGGATAGCGGCTTGAGAGCACCCTTGTGGTGATCTCACCTATCAGTTCGGGCCTGAGGTCCTCACTGTAAAGTGTTCGGCTTCCCCTATGCCAGGCCTTTACCATTGGGGCAAAAGGCATATTCTGGGCCAGATGCAGTCTGGGCAATCCTGCGCCAAACCTGCCGTCGCGTATCAGCCTCTCAGCCATTTCATAGACGCCGATGGCCCCGGCGCCGCTGCCCACTGCCTGAAAATAGTGGTCGGGCAGTCTCCCTATACAGGAAACCGCTTCCAGGAGCACAACGCCGAGCCCGTCTCTCTTGGCAATATTGTTGACACCACCCTCAAAGGGTAACCCTGAAATGAGAGCTACTTTTTTTGCCACATCTATTGAATTTGCATAATCGCCGTCTGTTACAACCAGCGTGGGGACTTTGCTGAGACCCTTCAGATACCACATATCCATGATGCACATTCTCGGCACCACAATAATGACCGGAAAGCCTGATATAGGGGAGAGATAGCAAAAGGCCCTGGCAGTGTTGCCTGCTGAGGCCACTGTAAGGCCGGGCAGGTCGTTTTCCCTTGCATTCTGCAGAACGACCGCAGCCTCGAATTCCTTAAAGGTACAGGTCTTGACCTCTGCGCCCCGCTCCGGCCAATACCCGTTGAAAGCAATGTACAGGTTGTTCAGTCCGAGGCGCTGAGAGAGTCCCTGTGATTTATAAACCACAGGCC
>JBEKJD010000059.1:0-12356 GCA_050011415.1 Dissulfurispiraceae bacterium
TGCCGATGAGCAACGCATGCCTTATATCAGAAAAAATAGTGCCCGCGTGCTTACTGTGGATTTCACTCAGTTGCCGGAGAGCGACAGAGAGAAGGCTAAACGGAAATACGCATATGTCACGGAAATTATCAGGCGGGGCCTAGACAGGATTACAAAGCAATCCGTCGAGCCGATTGTTAGCGAAGTAAGCAGGGAAATAAACGACGCCACGCCTCCGTCGTGGATTCAAGTCTACCGATGGCACAGGGATTTCATGATATCGGGACAGAACATCCGCTCCTTGGTACCGTTAAACAAGCAAAAGGGGAACCACGAGAGGAAGCTGCCTCAAGAGGTTATAGACATGATAGAAACCGTTGTCCGTGAAAAATATCTTAACACCCAAAGATGGTCTGTCCAGTCGGTGCACGAAGCAGTAATCGCAAGAGTTGCGCACGAGAATTCCTTCAGGGAGCCTTGCGAGCGGATTGAAAAGCCCAGCTACTGGGCTAGTTACAGAATTATAAAAAAACTTGATCCTTATGAGGAGATGAAAGCGAGATACGGCAAAGCTGCAGCCGACTTGAAGTTCAAACCCGTTATGCAAGGCATACGCCCTACCCGAGTCCTGGAGCGGGTGGAAATCGACCATACCAAGCTAGATTTGTTTGTGATCGATACACAACGGAAAATGCCTATTGGGCGGCCGTGGCTCACTACCGCAATTGATGTTTATACAAAGTGCATAGCCGGCATGTATGTCAGCTTCAACCCGCCTTCTTATCTTTCGGTTATGCAGTGCATGCGCCACGCGATAGCGCCCAAAACATATGTTAAGCAGCGGTACCCGGAGATTCGGCATGAATGGAGTGCTTACGGCATAATGGAAACAGTTGTGGTGGATAATGGAAAGGAGTTCCACAGTACGCATTTTGAAGACGCGTGCCTCCAGCTTGGAATTGTTCTTCAATACGCCCCTATCAAACTTGCCTGGTACAAACCGAGCATTGAGAGATATTTCGGCACCTTGAACACCAGATTGCTTCATCAACAGCCCGGCACGTCTTTCTCGAACATCGTTGAAAAGGGAGATTATGACCCAAGGAAAAACGCCATTATCGACTTCAATACCCTTATGGCGGTGCTCCACAAATGGATTGTGGATGTGTATCATCATGATGAACATAGGGGTATACATGATATCCCGGCGTTGAGATGGGGGAAAGCTATAGAGGAATTCTCGCCGGCCCTCCCTTCCAGCAGGGAAGAACTGGACGTGATGCTCGGCATGATAGAAAAGAGGGTAGTCTCCAAATCCGGCATCGAGCTCCACGGCCTCTTCTATAACGACGATAGCCTTGCTCTTTTGCGCCGTAAGAGAAGAGGCGAAGGCAAGGTAACGGTCAAGTACGATCCGGGTGACCTTTCGATGATATGGGTATTCGATGAGGACAATAATACTTTTATCCCAGTGCCGGCTCAAGCTGTTGCTTATTCTCAAGGACTGACTCTCTGGCAGCATAACGTAATCAGGCGATATGCCCGCAAGTATGTTAATGAAAACTGCGATATGGTCTCCCTGTCCCTGGCAAAAGAGGAGATTCAGAGAATGGTGGAGGACGCGTGGAACTCCAGCAAAAAGAGCGGGACGCGCCAAAAGGCAGCTCGCTGGCTGAACCTTTCTCAAGAAAATGAGACCCTGCAGCCGGATGGTTCCAACGAGCCGACACGGTTGCCGTTGATAAAGCCGGTCGACGGGCTTGTTATGCCGGCATCCAGCGAGCATCCGATGAGTCGGATATCGGATATGGGAAACCCCATCTGTTGCGACAATGCGGACGGAACAAAAGAAATAGCCGGCGGTTCGCGCGATGGGGTCGGGATAACGAAGGAACACACTGGAAAGAAAGGACAATCGTTTAAAAGGAGAGCGGGAAGGCCAAGGAAGGAAAAGCCTATCGTCAGGGACGCAGCAGAGAATACGAGCGGCTACAGAATTAACGATAGATCAAGTCTTACTCCTACCCCCGTTAATGTGGAAGAGAACAGCGATTTATCGGGATGGGATTTCAGCTACGCCATGCCAGGGAGGGAAGAAATATGACACAGGGAAACGCATTGAAAGTGGTGCAAGCTTGTGGGATTAAGGGGAAGTCCATACCGGTTAAGAAAGATTTTGGGACAATGACAATACAAGATAAAGTGCACCTGATAGAGCATATTTTTATTTCACACCCCCAGCTTAAAAATATTGTGGCCAAAATAGACGAATGCCATCAGGACTCCAAGATATCGACTGAGCCCAAATGCCTTTTCATAACAGGTAGGCCCGGCTGCGGTAAAACGACGATCGCCAGGTTTTATGAAAGCCGTTATCCGCGCAAGACAACAGCTGGAGGCACAGAGATTCCGGTGCTCTCCTCTACAATTTTTTCTCCGGCAACGGTGAAGGGTATGGCGACCGGCCTGCTTTACAGTTTGGGCGACCCCCTCGCGGACAAGGGGACCATAACCAGCCAAACGTTGAGATTATATAATCTGATTAAAGACTGTAAGACAGAGCTGATTGTCCTTGATGAGTTCCAGCATCTTATAGATAAGGATTCGAACAAGGTCCTGCAAGTAGCTTCAGATTGGCTGAAGAACCTCCTTAACGAAACCGCTGTCCCGATGGTCCTGATCGGCATGCCGACGTCGGTAAAAATACTCGATGCGAACGAACAGTTAAGACGCCGCTTTTTGACCAGGATGAGCCTGAAGCCTTTTGGATGGAATACGGAACGGGAACAAAAGGATTTTATCACTCTGTTGAAGTTCATTGAAAAGGCTTTGCCCCTGAAGGAAATATCGGGACTGTATTCTTATGAGACCGCTTTCCGGCTTTATTGCGCATCGCGGGGAGTCATTTCCAACCTCATGAAAATTGTTCGCAGGGCCGCAATATTAGCGGTCAGAAAAGGCCTGGAAAGAATATCCCCTGACTTGCTTATAGTGGCTTATGAGGATGAGATGGAGACGAGCGGCGTTGTTCCGGGCAACCCCTTTATGATGGACAGAGACAAGTTGACGGCGCCGCAGCCTGATCAGGATGATGAAAAAGGTCAAAAAAAGAGCGTTCGCGAGAGGGCAAAGACAAAACTCTCCGACGTGCTAAGCACGAGGAACTAGAGATATGAACGGAAAAATGACATTACTCAGGACATTGAAGCCTTATAAAGATGAGAGTTTCCCGGGTTTTCTCCTAAGGCTTGCGGAAAAGAATGGGTATGACAGGCTTTCCTGGATATTGCAGATGGCTGGGATCGAAAAACCGATATACTCTTTGCCAGGCAATTTGCCGCTGGATATGCGGAAGGCGTTGAGCGAACTTTCCAGGGTCGTCGGTGTCGGCAAGGAAGAGCTTCTTTCGCTGCTGTATGTCCAGCAGCGGGAAGGCGTAACTTTGGAGAAAAACGCTTCCTACAGTCAGGTGATTCCCTGGCATATGGTGCGATTCTCGCGGACGAAAGTCTGCCCCGAGTGCCTCAAGGAGGAGAACTACTGCCGTAAAATTTGGGACCTTGCTGCGGTGACGGCATGCCCCATCCATAAATGTTTTCTTTATGACGAATGCCCGAATTGCCTAAGTCCCATTAAATGGAACCGATTTCGGGTGAGCGTTTGCGACTGCAATTATGACTTCCGCAGCGCCCCGAGCTTAAAAGTAAAGGATGAATATTTATCTCTGACAAGACATATATATTTCCTATGCGGCATGCCGCTGCAAGGAGTGGAGGATGAGCAGAACGAGAACCCTCTATATTCTCTGGAACTGAATAACCTGTTTGTTGCGATCTTTTTTATAGCGGGCCAACTCCGCGGCGTTAATGAAACGACAGGCAAATTCTCTGCGTCGTCCCGCAGAAACATATATCTTCTTCACTCCCTCGCCGAAGCATTCAAGGTTTTTGAGAATTGGCCAAATAATTTTCACTCTTTTCTTCTGGGTCAGAGGGATCGCTATAACAATGACAAAAGGTTGACTGGGTTGAATGCGGATTTCGGGACTTTTCATTACTATCTTTATAAGACATTCGCCGACGCTAAATTCCAATTCATCAGGAACGCTTATGAAAAATACTTGAGCGAGCAATGGGATGGCGGATATTTGACATCGAAATGCAAGTTCCTGACGAGGCGTGGCATCAGCCACAAAAAATATATCACCAAGGTGAAAGCGCAGGAGATCCTGCAGGTGAAAGAAAAGGAACTTGACTGGTTGCTTCAAACCGGGGAGTTAATCGGTATCGTTAAAAAAATGAAATCGAGGAGAATGTATTTAATCGATTTGAATAGCGTGAAAAAGAGAATATCGGCACGTTCCGAAATTATGTTGCTGAAGGAAGTAGCGAAATATCTCGCCATAGGGAAGAAGACGTTAAGGGAATTGGCGCGAGAAAAAATATTATGTATTTACAAGCGGACGCCCTTTGATCCTGATCGGTGGTTCTTTAAGCGCTCGGAAGTAGAGTCTTTTTTACAGAATCTTGAAGAGCTTGTCAGAGAAGATGAAAATCATTCGCTGAAACGAATAACTTTTTCCAGTTGTTTACGGAGGCTTTCCGCCGGGAAAGTGGGATTAGTGGATTTGATTAAAGCCGTCCTGGCCGGGGATATCCGTCCTTGCGAGAAAGGTCAAGGGAATGGGTTGCGCTGTTTCCTTTTTTATGACAAAGACATAACCGATTTGATCAAGGCTCAAAGAGAAAAAAATAGGGGCAATCGGTATTCCGTCACGGAAGCATCGGAAATGCTCGGCCTCAAGGAGGAAGTTGGCTATTTTTTGACTAAGAAGGGAATTATTCCCGTTGAGAAAATAACGACTGGGCAGAAAACTACGGTTTTTGTGACCAAGGAGTCAATTAGTACCTTTGAGGAGACATACACAACATTGTCTTTACTAGCCAAGGACCACTATACATCTCCCAAGCGTCTGGCACTGGTTTTAATGGATAAGGGGATATCGCCTATTTCCGGCCCCATGATTGACGGAGGGAGGCAATACATTTTTAGAAGAACTGATCTCCAGCGGTATGCAGCATGAACAAACTTAAAAGTTGTTATTCTACTTATAACCGACTCGATGGCAGATGATCGAAGACAACGAGGAGTGCAGAAGGCAATGGTGGAGATAGACCCTCACAGTAAGGAAGGCAGAGCGAGGATCACCAGAATGGTAATGCGCCTTTTTGACCTGTGGGAGATTTCATTGGAGGATCAGGCTGCCCTACTGGGGTTCTCAACAATTCGCCCAATCAAGCGATACCGCAATGGCGCCTCTTTCCCAAAAAAGCGGGAACTGATAATAAGAGCTGGGGAACTGTTTTCCATACATAAGAGCTTACGCGTGATGTTCCCCAGGAATCGAACAGTGGCGTACAGATGGCCTACATCACCCAATGCGGCGTTTGATGGTCGCTCGCCTGTAGATTACATGAGAGAACACGGTTTTGATGGACTGGTAGCGGTGAAGCAATATCTTGATTTTGAAGGTGAGCGGTGATGAAAAGGGGGAAGGAGAAAAAAATGATCAGAAAAGAAAAGACATATAAGTTTTTAGCAATAGCATACAATGTTGATCCTCAAGCAGTTGATAACAGGACAAGCCGATTGATGAGGATCAAAGCTTTTCGCTCGGACACAGCGGAAAAGATTGCGAACAAGAGGATCGAGAGGCTGGAGAAACAGACAGGCTGCAAGTGGACGCTTCACAGTGAACCAGGCAAATTATCGGACAGAGAAGAACGGAAACTCAAAGCCCTCAGATTTCTCAGCCGTGCAAATGATTACATCTTGGAGAGCATTAAATCGGACAAATATCTCCGGGACGAGATTGATAAGCTGACGCATACAGAGGAATATGCGTCTGCAACTAATCCTGAGCGGATGCTTATAAAAATAGAGTTGCTTCGCCGGAAGCTTGGAGATACGGAATTGCTTCGGGAAGCTGGCGAACTTGTGTCAATGGCCTCATCGGCGTCGGCTGGCAAGGTGCGGCTTATGGAAATAAAACTGAAGGCAAAATACAAAAAAAATGTCAGGGCGAAACACTTGCTCAAGCTCATGAAACTCGCCAACTCGCTCGAACAGACGAAACAAACAGAGGCTGTGAAGGTGTTTATGTTTAATCTCGCTGCCGCCGGGCCGGTTGACGTGGTTACGATACCGAAAAATGTTGACGCATATATAGCAGCATCAATGTTTGAGGTTATCCGACTGAAATCGCAATTATTCGAAGAATCGATTAAAACCGGTAAAAAAATAGTTATGTTGGCCGATTATTTTGATATACCAACGGAAAAAACAATTAGGAATTTAGGACCAACAGAAAGACTTATTAAGCCCGAAGCTTTCGCAAAGGCTTTAGGAGCTGAAGAAATCAAAGATCCAAAAGTGATTGCCAAACTCAAACATATAAGAGAAGACTCCCTGGGCCATAGGAGTAGAGATGAAGGATTAGGGGATATATATAATCAGGTATGGGAGAAGATCAGAAAGAAGCTAAGGCACACTGATTTTAAAATACATCTATGGGTGCCTGGGGGATACAGGGGCAATGAAAGGGCCGACGACATAGTAGATATCACAGTTGATACGAAAGAGAAGAAAGCGAAGGTTAAGTGCAAAGACGGACACATTATTGAATTTGGTTACGATCCCGAAGGCCGATTTTACGCTTGGGCCCATGGTGCTAAAGTGCTGACACCAGAGGAAGCAAAGTTTTTTGTTGAGCGCCAGGCCATCAGAGATAAGCTGATAGAGGATCATAGATCCGGAAAGATTACCGATAAAGCTTTTGAAGCAGCAATGGATAAAGACAGTAAAATATGTGATAAGGAATTGAGAAGGCGTTGGAAGGAACTGCAAAAAGTTACAGCTACCGGTAAAATTCGTCTCCCACTTAGAAAGGGAGGGGTTAACGGATTTGAGGGAGCGGAAATTAAGGGGAAGAGTATTACAAAGACGATCTTGAAAGATCGCAGATGATAGGATTTTATAGAAGGAGGGCGGAATGACAAAAGAAAAAGACAAGATAGCGAAGAAGGTACGCAAAGCTGGGGAGAAAGCAACAAAGTTTCCAGCGGGGATGTTTAAGCTTGACTTGCACGATCCAAAAAATCGTGCAAAATTTCTCAAATATGTGGATCGAGTGTTAGGTTATCGAGGGCCGGGGCGCTTGATTTTGCTATCTTAATCGCTTTCTTGTTGTAGTATAATATATTCATATTCGGAGGATCCATGCGTACAAAAGCAGCCGAACTCGCACGCACGATTACAGAAACCCTGCTTAAAGGCGGCCCCGACCATATTAAAGCCCCGCAGATTGAGGAGTTGTCAAAACTGACTATAAAACAACTTTTGGCACTTACAAAAATCGAATCATTCCCAATGCCAACTGAACTTCGCGAGGAACTCGTAAAGGAAGTGGTGGATGCCGGTGTCATAGCCCGGATAGAGACAAGGCGGGAGTTCGTACAAGCGATACTTGAGGCCGAGCGAGATAACGCGTACGAAATAACCGAGCACCTGGCGGGCACCTCCGATCCATACGTGTAGTTTCCCCCTAAATCGGCCCCGGAACTGTCCCACGGATGGCCCACCTCTATTTACAGTGAAAGATTCGTAGCCCCAGAATTAACGTGAAGTCATTAAAGTCATTTTAATGACTTCAGTAAATCATAATCTCATTTTACAATTTGCGGCATATACTACTTTCGGGTAATATCCGGGTAAATATAATATATGTTATAAAACACTAATCTTAACGATATGAGTGTCGTGAACGCGAGTAAGATGTATTATTCATGATGTTAAGCGGCTCAACAAGTAAGGAATTATTTCTGGTATACTGTGATAGATTTGATAAAGATACATTTCACTAAAAACGTAACTTAACGACAATATGAGTACGAGAAGGCATACTAGGAGTGGGCCCATGTTGAATAATGAGGCCGAAGCTTGTTATAGAAAACTTTATTAAAGGAGATAATGTGCCTGAAGTTCCGGAGATTGAAATCCAGAATGGTATTTTTTATAAACATCATCCTATTCACAGAAATAGAATGCAAGGGGAATCACAATGGTCAATCGCTTTGACCGCTGAAAGGGATTGTTTTAGGCGAACTCTTGAAGAACATTGGATTCTCAATAATAATGCGGGTTGGGGGTTACATTTCGAAAATAACGCACTTACATACCTAGGTGTTGGTAGAGATCATATAACACCGGTATTCATAGCAAAGTTTGTAGATAGGAACAGAAGTAGTATATGGCACGGGTATCCAGCTGATTATCGATGTGATGAGAATGATGTGCCACCGCATGAAGTGCTTAAAAAGTGGTATGAAACCGGAATAATTCCCGATGCAAAAGTTAGAAAAATCATGGGGAGACAACCGTGCAAGCCATGAAGGTTACTATACGCGGGGAGTATTGGGACTCACAGATATATTCAGGCCGACTATATTTATTTACCAAAAACAAATCCATAATCACTATTAATTGGGATCAACTTATTAGCGAGATAAAAATTGACCCAAAATTAAAGTTAGCGCTAATATGCGCTTTTTTACGAAGCGACTTTTTATATGGGAGAGATCTGAGACCGATATTTTATGATCAGGAAGTTAAGCAGGTCATTAGAAATAAATTTGATTTACTGTCGGATAATGAAATAGTTTTTAATAAGCAAGAATTAGAAAAACATTTTATTGCAGAGTCGGATAATTCAATGCCATTTCCGCATACGGACTCTGATTTTTATATCAATGAGTTATATACAAGCTCACGGCAAGGAGCATATAAGGTCGGTCGTTCTTCAGACAAGAAAAGGTCTTTGAAAAAGAAGTCTATTAGACTATGGGATGCTCCTACCTATGGCCTATCTTTATCTTATAAAACATTGGCATTGGCAGCAGGAGGAGAGGGGTTATACGAGCATAGTCTCGATGACGGCGTGGGATCCAAAGACCCTACGAGAATTTCATCAAATGATTGCGTAGATTGTAATTGGATCTCCTACAGTATTTATGCATCGTCACATGTAACGCCGTGTTATATAGCCGCTTATACAGGAGATAAGAGTATGAACGATAGTTTAAGTGGCTATTCTATTGATAATGTTATTCCAAAGTCTTTACAGGAACAGGTTAAATTTGCCGAAAATAAGCGTTCTGGGAAAAGAGACATTCAAAGAATATTTGATCGTATAGTTTCGGATAATGACATTTTTCAATCAAAAGGGTACTCATGGGGCGTCCAGGACAAAATATATCAAGCTGGAGCTGACTATATAAATATCGTAAAATATCGCCCTTGGCTTAAGTCGGATGAGGGCCAGCTTGAATCATTGGGAAAAATTGAAATTGCAAACTGGAAGGGCGATGTTGTTTCCGGGAGTGCTGCATCTTTCGGTGCTGTAGTGGAATACGATAATGCACTGGTTGTCGTGAAAAGCGATAATAGTCCCTTAACAATTCCTGGAGAGCCAGTAAATTGGAGGGTTTTTCCAAGATCGAAGTATTATGAAAATCACTTGCATATAATTTATAGTGACAGACTGGAAATATATTCATTTAATCAAGATTATTTTATTGATCAAGCCACAAAGCGTTCGGGTAGTGCAATTTATCAGCTTACTAAGGAAGACATGATTAGCAAATATATTGCATAAGTTCCCATCTATAGAGCAGAGCCACTGATAATTAAAATATTTCTCTACTATGAAAGGAATAGTGCATGGCCAAGTACACTGCTATACGAGAAATAGGTTCGGGAGGTTTTGGAAAAGTATGCAAATGTCGCTGCGACGCCGATGGTGCTATCTACGCAAAGAAAACCCTTGCGACATCTGACGATAAGAACGCAATCAAGCGCTTTGCTCGTGAAGTTCGAATTTTGTCGGCGCTCGATCATCCTAACATCGTACAGGTCATAGCAAAAAGACTTAACTCCCCACCGTTTTTTTATGTCATGCCATTATTCAAGCGTTCCCTCCGTGCTGAGCTGTCTGGGCTCGTAGGCGACAAATCCCGTATTAGTATAATTTTTGCTCAGATTCTTGATGCAATTGAATACGCGCATTTACAAGGCGTAATTCATCGTGATCTCAAGCCAGAGAATATCCTGTTTAACGATGATACCGATCTAGTTGTCACTGACTTTGGGCTGGGTCGTATTGTCGATAGCGAATCAACTCGACAAACTAACACGGGTGACATTATGGGTACTCCATGGTATATAGCTCCCGAACAGATGCAGGACGCTAAAAGTGCGGATGAGAGGTCAGATATCTTCAGCCTCGGAAGAATGCTGTATGAGCTGTACACAGGTCCGCTGACCAGTGCAGTGCAGGATACATTGGCCTTGCCCCCTAGTATTGCAATGGTTATTGAGCGTTGCACTCAATATGATCCGGATAGGAGATTCCAGACGGTCTCGGACCTCCGTGCAGTTTGGAAGGACCTGCACGACCAAACCAGCCACAGAGGCGAACTTGAAGAACTTCTTCGGTTGCGCACTGCGCTTGCGGCTGACTCGACGCCCCATATGAAAGATGTGCGCCGATTCTGTAAACTTATAGCCAAGCACCTTGATGACCGGGATTTGCTTCACGAAACTGTAATGCAGATGTCATCTTATGCTGCCTCAGAGATTTATTCTACAGATGCCAACCTGCTCAGGCGCATCATATCGGAGTTTGTGTGCTTTATCTGTTCCCAAGGCTGGCCTTTCGACTACACTGATAAGATCGGCAGTAGGTGTCGTAAGTTGTTTAACTCTCTCGAAGATCCAGATATCAGAGCCGACCTTTTGTATTGCATAACAGACGTAGGGCTCTCCCACAACCGCTTTTACGTTATGGATATCATGCAGAGCCTCTTCGATACTAAAATGCACGATAATGAATGGTTAGCAATCGAACGGCGGTTTTTGAAGGACGAGAACCTTAGCCGGCGGGCAGGACGGCATCTTAACTTGAGCAAATTGCCGCCCTCAATGGTCCATCTCTTTGATAGGGGTGATGGATAAATCGACCTTTTTCTGAAACACATAAACATAGTGCATTGAGATAATTTTAAAAATTCTTGGACGCCGACGGAGACGGCAAATTAACATTTCTTTATGTAGGGCAGGACAGAATGTCGGAAACACGACTTTGAAACTGTCTGGGTAATAGGGACGCTTAAGAATTTATCCAGGTAAAAATATCGAATTGATGGACTTTCAGCCGCATATAAAATGAAGGAGGAGTAAAAAGTGCGAGTTACGCTTACTATCTCATTGATCATCATTTTACCTTCTATCGGATTTTCGCAAGATATTACGTGTCCTAAGGGCTCACAACCATATGCAAACCGTTGTGTTACACAACGGATGGCTGACTATATTTCATGTGTAGAAGCCAGTGGAGGAAATAAACAAGAGATTTCGGAAGTTTTCTCAGAACTTGGCAGTGGAAAGACCACAACAGGGGTCAAGGGCTCGGGCAGTGGAGCAATTGTTAAGGGGTCTGGTAGTCTCTTGCTTGACAAGGCTTCTGAAAAAGCAATTGTTAAGAAAATTGAAACCAAATGGTACCCAAGTGGTATGAGTGAATGCAGTAAAGTACTTGATAAAAAGTTAGTAACTACAGTTTCAAAAGAGATGAAAAGCTTAGTCAAAGATGCGACTTCAGAGGTAACTAAAGATATTCCTAGAGAAGTTGATTTTGGATATATAGAATTGTCAAAGGAACTAATCAATCCAATACATTCAGATAAATATAATGATCAAATGCTATTGTTTGGAGGTGAAGATTTCGAATATCACATATATACTAACTACGATTTACCACAAGTGGTTCTCGAGGTTGGTGGTCGCGAATATCCACTAACAGGTGAGTCTGGCATTATAAAAATAGTTGGGCTAATTAACAAACCTATGAAAGCATTTCTTGTACAAAGCAAATATACTAATTCCGCCGCAATTAAAATACAGGTTAAGGGAATAGCACGGCCATAGTTTCACGATCAATCAGCAAGCCATTATCTTTGTCACGAAAAGACGAAGACGCGGTCCAAGCTTCAGGCGATTACGTAAGCTTCCCCGTTAGGTTGACAGTTGTAAAGTAGAGGTTTCGACAAACGCATTTTACTTTTTGCGGCACATACTACTTTCGGGTAATATCCGGGTAAATATGCGATGTGTTATAAAACAGTGTGTAAGCGTGCGGCAAGGTGCAAACTTTAGTGCTGTTAGTAACGATAAAAGAAGTCGGATGAGGTCACATATGGGCAAGATTGTGATTATATTAATCGTTCTTTTTTCTTTCCCCCTTGTGGTTCTGTCAGCAGACC
>JBEKJD010000060.1:0-12326 GCA_050011415.1 Dissulfurispiraceae bacterium
ATCGGGGGACTTGTCGAGGAAATGGTGAGTTGCACTACAGGACTCTTTCATGAGGATGAAGAGCTTGAGATCAAGGCCTCGATAATCAAGCTAAAGGCATTTGCCGAAGGTATGGTCGGATTCACTGACTGCCGGGATGGGGCGACCGGTTTTGTCCGGTGGGCTGAAACTGAAGAAAAAAGAATTGCCCTCCGGATGTCGCCGGTGTATCCCAGGGATTTTATGATGAGCCATATCATGCCGGGGTACCGGTCTGTTATTCTTACTTCAGCCACGCTCTCGGTTGCAGGAGACTTTAGTTTCATGACCAGGGTGCTCGGGCTTGAGGGCGCTGAAACACTGTCTGTCCCATCTCCTTTTGATTTTAAAAAACAGATTGAGGTGCATATAAAAAGGGGGATAAATCTCAGACAGCCGGGCAGCGCTGAAAAGCTTGCTGCTGTCATTATTGAAGAGGCATCAAGAGGAGACGGCGGCATGCTGGTGCTTTTTACCTCACGGGAGAGCATGCGGGCTGCATGGGCCATTGCGGGCGCGGCGTTACGGGAAATGGGGTTGAATCCTATGGTGCAGGGGGAGATGCCGAACCGGTTGATGCTTGAGATAATGCGGGAAAGTGAAAATAGTGTTATATTCGGTCTCGATTCATTCTGGGAGGGAGTGGATGTGAAAGGAGACTCACTGAAGTGCCTGATTATGGCAAAACTCCCTTTTGAAGTCCCTACGGAACCTATTGTTAAAGCGCGGACCGAGGAGATCGAACTGGAAGGCGGCAATGCCTTTTATGAATACTCGCTCCCGCGGGCGGTGCTTAAATTCAGGCAGGGCTTCGGCAGGCTGATACGGTCGAAGTCTGACAGCGGAAGGGTCATCATTTGCGACGATAGAATTGAAACCATGGCATACGGCCGCACCTTCCTGGGAAGCATCTGAGGGTCTGGACAGCGGGCGGTCCCGAGGTCTTTTGAAAACAGTAAGGCTATCGCGGCTTGCGCCGGATAGCCTTGATTTTTAATCCTTTCTAATTTAGTGGCGGGGAGTGGATTTGAACCACTGACCTTCGGGTTATGAGCCCGACGAGCTACCAGGCTGCTCCACCCCGCTGTCTTTTACAATAGCTGAATGAGGCGCAGTATGTCAACAATATATGTTGTTGTGGTATGATTTTGATATAAACAGCTATTTAAAAAAGGATAGGGTTAATGAACATAGATAGCCTCAGAAAGATAGGCAAAGAGCTGTTTTTTGAGATCGGGGAAACACGGTTGAAGCCGTTTGCTTCTGCAGCTATCGGCAAAGGCGCCGGCGGAGACAAAACATTTCCCATCGACAAGCAGGCCGAAGACATAATTATCACCGGGCTTGAAAATCTTGGGGAGCCTCTGACTATCATTTCCGAAGAGGCTGGAACAAGGGAAATCATGCCGGGCGGCAAAAGGGTATTGATCGATCCCATCGACGGCAGCAGGAATGCAATAAGCGGGGTCCCATTCTATTGCTCGTCAATTGCCGTCGCTGATGGCGATACTATAGGGAGCATCTCGTCGGCATATATTATAAACCTGATTTCAGGGGATGAGTTTTGGGCGGAAAGAGGAATGGGTGCTTTTTTCAACGGTGAGAAGATTGCCGCACAGCGCGAGGATGTTTTCTATGTCGTTGCTTACGAGGCACAGAGACCGGGGCATGATATCCCCAGGATAATGAATCTGCTTGGCGAAGCCGGGAGGACACGTTGTCTGGGGTCGACCGCCCTGGATCTGGCGTACCTTTCCTATGGGTCCATAAGCGTTTTTGTGAGCCCGTCACCATCAAGGAGTTTTGATTTTGCCGGAGGCTGGCTCATGGTGCGCGAAGCGGGCGGGACATTCACTGATACTGATGGAAACTCGCTTGCAGATATTGTAATCGGGCTTGATAAAAGCGCCCCCCTTCTGGCTTCCGGAAATAAGGCAATGCACGAAAGAGCCCTGAAGCTTTTAAATGTCTGAAACCATACCGTCTGTTTTCATATCTGCCGCAGCAAAATATCAGGACAAATGCCTGTTCCGGTTTTTTGACGGCTCATGGAAGACAATCAGCTACGGCGATTTTTTTTCACTTGTCCGGAGTATTATGGTCCTTCTTGCCGGCCATGATATACATGAGGGCGACAGGATAGCCATTGTGTCGGAGAACAGGCCGGAATGGTGCGCATCTTATATTGCCTCAGTCGGATGCGGGGGGATAGCCGTTCCTGTAGATATCCAGCTGGGCAGTGATGAGATCAGAAACCTTCTCATGGATTCAGAAACAAAGATAGCATTCTGCAGTAATAAAACAGAGAGCAACCTTTTAAGCGCGATAGAAGGGACCGGTATAAAGGAAATCAATTTTGACACAAAGCCCCCGCTATCCGGGTTTCCGGCATGCGGGCACTCCAACGCCACGGCACTTCAACACTCTGGTCCTCAGTTATTCCAGCATTCCGTTGCCCCTGATGATATCGCATCAATAATCTATACATCCGGCACGACGGGAAAACCGAAGGGAGTGATGATAACCCACGACAATTTCTGTTCCGATGCCGAAGCGCTTATCAGGCTGAATGTGGTGTCGGAGGACGACAACGTATTGGCAATCCTGCCGCTGCACCATACCTATCCGTTTATGTGCGCTTTTCTGTTACCCCTTTTTCTGGGAGCAACTATTACTTTCGGCGCCGGCCTGAAAGCTCCGGAGCTGATCTCTGCAATAAAGGAAAACAGCGTTACGGTGCTGGTCGGAGTGCCGCGGCTGTTCGACATGCTCAGGACCGGCATACTGTCCAGGGTCCGCGAGAGGCGCGTATTGTCCGGAATCCTGTTCGGTTTGCTCAAACTGTCGGGCGTGCTGCGAAGGAGTTTTGATCTTAATATAGGCAGGTTCGTTTTTGCCTCTGTTCATAAAAATTTTCAGGGAATAAAATTCTTTGCGAGCGGCGGCGCCAGACTCGATCCCGAGGTGATGAGCGATATCGAAGCGCTTGGTTTTACAGTGCTCGAAGGATACGGTCTGACCGAAACATCGCCGGTCATCACTTTCAACCCGATTGAGAAAAGGAAGCCCGGCTCAGCAGGGAAACCGTTGCCGTGCGCTGAAATAAAAATAATGGGCGACGGCGAAATTATCGCTAAAGGTCCGATGGTTATGAAGGGCTACTATCAAAATGAAGAAGCTACGCGTGAGGCCATCAAAGACGGCTGGCTCTTTACCGGAGACCTCGGCTATCTTGATGAAGAGGGATATCTTTTTATTACAGGAAGAAAGAAAGAAGTCATTGTGCTGAGCTCAGGAAAAAACGTGTATCCCGAGGAGGCTGAAAAGGCGTATATGTCTATCCCCCTGATAAAAGAGATATGTGTTGCGGGCGATGACCGTCATGGAACAGTTGATGCGGTCAGGGCAGTAATAGTACCTGATTTAGAGTATGCAAAACAGCATTCCGTAGGGAATATAAATGATGAACTTGGCTGGAAGATAAACGAGGTATCTTTGCGATTGCCTGAGTACATGAGGATCAGGGGATATGTCCTTTCACCTGATCCGCTGCCGCGCACGCCGCTTGGGAAATTGAGGCGATTTATGGTGCAGGACTTTTTTCCCGGTCAGGGCCATCCTTCAGAGGCCGCACGGGAAGAGGACCGGCAGCTTATGGAAGACCCTGTGGGAAGGAAGGTCGTTGAGTGCATAATACCTCTGGCAGAGGAAGGTGTTATCATCCGGGCTTCAGATAACCTTGAACTGGACCTCGGCTTTGATTCGTTGACGAAAGTAGAACTCATGGCGTCTCTGGAAGGTGTTTTTGCTGCTGAGCTTCCGGAAGCTTTTATTTCAGAAGCGCATACAGTGGGCGATATAGTTGCTGCAGTTAAATCGTATCAGGGCAGTGATACATCAGGCAGGGCCGGTGCTGTGGATAATGACCTCCCGGGGACCCGGGTGTCCTGGAAGGCTATTTTTGAAAAGGAGCCGTCACCGGCTGATGCAAATAAAATAGGTTATGCACACAGCCCTGTTGAACGAGCCATAGTTTACGTGTTTTTCATCGGGCTGAAGCTTTTTTGCAAACTTCTGTTCCGTCTTGAAGTCAAGGGTCTCGAACATATACCCGCGGAAGGCCCCTTCATTATAACTCCCAATCATGCGAGTTATCTGGATGGATTTATTATTGCGGCGTCTCTGCGATACAACACATTCAGGAAGCTTTATTTTCTGGGTATGCAGGAGTTTTTTACCGGCAGGATCAAAGCGTGGTTTGCGCGCATGAGCCATGTCATCCCTATCGACGCAGAGATATATCTGAATAAAGCCCTGCAGTTGTCTTCATATATTTTGAAAAGCAGGCGCTCGCTATGCATATTCCCCGAGGGCGGCCGCTCTTTTGACGGCAGTGTCATGCCGTTTAAAAAAGGAATAGGAGTGCTGGCGCTTGAAATGAACATCCCGGTTGTTCCGGCTTACATTGAAGGGACTTTCAGTGCCCTCCCCAGGGGGACTTTTTTAATGCGTCCGGCGCGGTTAAGGGTCGTGTTTGGAGAGAAAATACTGCCCTCCAGCATTGCATTGAAAGGCGGTAACCAGGAACTTGACGAGCACCAGGTTTTTTCCGATGACCTGAGAAAACATGTCATTATGCTTTCCCATAAGTAAAGCTTATTGGTCAAATGCAGAGAATTTGTGCTATCGTAAAAAAGTCGTCATACCCGCGTAGGCGGGTATCCAGAGTGTAAACAAATATTTGAAAAGACTGGATTCCCGTTTTCACCAACAGTAGGTGCTCTTAAGCACCAACAGTACCAGAAGTAGGTGCCTTAGGCAGGTGCTCTTACGCACGGGAATGACTGCAAAACAGACTTCCCGATTTTTTACATGACCATCAATATTTGCAGAGGAGATTCCATGGGTGATTTTAAATATAAGGACTATACTCCGGAAGAGGGCAGGATATATGACGAGGCTATGATAATAATCAGAACGGCAATACAGGACGGGTTGAGCCTGAGCGAAGCTTGCAGCATGGCTGATGTGCAGGATGCCGGATTGAAACAATTTATTGAAGATGATGCTCTTAAAATAACGATTGCCGAGATGCATTACCAGAAGAATATCCCGATGCAGCAGATAGCTGATACTTTGAAGATATCGTTAAAGAGATTGAATGCGGCCAACATGGAGATGCTTGAGGACATCGGTACAACCGCAGCCGGGCTTTACCTGCAAAACAATCCCGATGCTCCCATCGGCAATGCATAAAAAAAGAGGTATTAGGTAACAGGAAAAAATCTATGACCTGTAACCTGTCACCCATAACCATTTACCTGTAGTATATGGAGGCAGATTTCCTATGATGTATGACGAGATATTGTCCCTGGACCAGATAAAAAAAGAGCCCTTTATTATTGAAAATATATTATGGGACCTCAAGCCCGGGGATTTGATGGAGCCCCGGCTCAAAGTGACGGAAGGGGAGACTAAAGTCAGGGACCAGATTAAGGGCTATGTATTCTATATCGAGACAATGGATGAGAAGCCAAAGCTTTTTCTTATGCGCCACACTGCAATGGATTTCGCCGAAACGCTGGCAAGAATAGATGAAATTCCCCAGGAGTTGCTGCTTGGAGCAATCGAAGAGAACAAAGATAAAGCGTATTTTAAAATGTACCCCATCAACAGCCGTGTAGAGGCATGGCTCAGGAAAGAGCTGGGGATTTAAAGCACCTTAAATACACTAAAAGTCGTCATACCCGCGGAGGCGGGTATCCAGAGCACAATCAATTACCCTAAAAGACTGGATTCCCGTTTTCACGGGAATGACGAGAAGACGCTTTCCCGGATTTTATACGAGTTTGTCAAATTTATCCCTTTTCCAAATTCGCTGCGACATTTGTTAACTGAAAGGTAACATTGCTGTAATATAGCAGTAACGTAGGTCTGCTATAAATAATGCATGGCTAAATTTTACAAGGCTGACCTGCATGTGCATTCAAGCCATTCCAACAAGCCCTCTATGTGGGCCCTCAGAAAGTTCAATTGCCCCGAAAGCTACACATCTCCGATGTACATCTATGAAACAGCCAGAAAAAAGGAAATGGATTATGTGACCATTTCAGACCATAATTCCATAAACGGCGCGCTCGAAATAGCACACCTTCCAGGTACTTTCATAAGCACTGAAATAACAACATACCTTCCCGGCGAAGGGAGCAAGCTGCATACGGTCGCTCTGGACATCAATGAGGATATCTTCGACGACCTGATGCATTTGAGGACAAATATTTATGACCTTGTCGGATACCTCCAGCAGCACAATATAGTCCACTATATTGCCCACCCTCTTTATGACATGAACGAGCGGCTTTCCGTTTCAGCGATAGAGAAAGTGCTCCTCCTGTTTGAAGTCTTTGAGACGAAAAACGGTGCGAGGGCAAAACGCTACGGCAGGCTGATTGCGAACCTGCTCTTATCGCTTACCCGGGAAAAGATAGAATTCCTTGCCGATAAGCACGGCATCGTGCCCTACGGTAAAACACCATGGATAAAGTCGGTTGTTGCCGGTTCCGACGATCATAGCGGTTTCTTCATCGGAAGAGCTTACACCGCGTCAAAAAACGGCGAAACCCTTGAAGAATTTATGACGTCTATTAAGGAGCAAAAGACGTGGGCCGCCGGCGACGACGGCGATGCGCTGACCCTCGCTCACAGCATTTACGGCATCGGCTACCGCTTTTTCAAGGAGCGTTTTGAAACAAAGAAAGGGAATTCCTTCCCCTTTATCACCGCGTTATTAAAAAGGGTATTCAACACGCAGCAGGACAAGTCCTCGCTCTTTGACAAGATCAGTTTTCTTATCAGGAAGAATATCCCCGAGGTTTATAGCGGCTATGACGGAAAGACCTTTGAAGAAATCCTGGACCGGGAAGCCAGGCGGCTGCTCAACGATGCGAAATTCCTGGAAACCATCAACTCCTCCGGCATAAACAGGAAGGTGTTTGCGGTAACGAGCTATCTTGCAAACAGGCTTATATACATCTATACCGAGCGGTTGACGAGGATGCAGTTGTCGGCGGGGATCCTGAATATAGCAAATTCGTTGAGCACGATAGGCTTTGTTCATCTCCTTGCGTCTCCCTATTATATTTCTTTCCATCACCAGCACAGGAGCAAGCAACTGATCAGGTCCCTTGAAGAAGAGTTCCTGCCTGGCAAGGCCAAAGGAAAACAGAAGATCGCGCTCTTTACCGACACCCTCCATGAGATCAATGGAGTCGCAATTACCATAAGAAGACTTATTGAGACTGCGCGAAAGAAGGACATAGAGTTGGTGGTCATCACGTCAACCCGCGAGGAAACCGGCTTCAGGGACGGGGTAATGAATTTCAAATCCATCGGTGACTTTGCACTCCCCGAGTATCCGGACCTCAAGCTGCACTTCCCGCCGATTCTGGATGTCATCGATTATTTCGAGAAGGAGGAATTCACCAGGATACACGTGAGCACGCCCGGCACGCTCGGTCTCCTTTCCCTGTTCATTGCCAAGCTTATGTATATACCCATATCAGGCACCTATCACACCGATATCCCTCAGTACGTGAAGAGTCTAACGGACGACACCTTTCTGGAAAATGTTGCCTGGAATTATATGATATGGTTTTACAATCTTATGGAAGAGGTGATGGTCCCTTCGTCAAGCACGAGGCAGCAGCTCGTTCAGAAAGGGCTTGCAGCCGGGAAGGCAAAACCGCTGCCCAGATGGGTGGATACGGATATGTTCTCACCTGTAAAGAAAGATCCTTACCTCTGGCGCCGATACGGGTTGGGTGACTCGGTCAAGTTCCTTTATGTGGGAAGGGTTTCAAAAGAAAAGAATCTCGAACTCCTCGCCCTGTCTTTTAAAACTTTAATAGAGGACGGCTATGCATGCGATCTTATTATTGCGGGTGACGGTCCCTACAGGAAGGAACTTGAACAGCTGCTGCAGGGATATCCAGTGGTTTTTACCGGCTTTCTGTCAGGTGAAGAACTGCATACGACCTATGCGTCTTCAGATGTTTTTGTTTTCCCGAGCACTACTGATACATTCGGAAATGTAGTGCTTGAGGCACAGGCCTCGGGGTTGCCCGTTATCGTATCCGATGAGGGTGGACCGAAAGAGCTTATTGTAAATGGCAGGACAGGTCTGGTCGTAAAGGCCCACAGCAAAGAGGCCTTGATTGATACCATGACCTTCTTCTTAAACGACAGGATCACCATCTCCCGCATGGGGATGGAAGCGCGCTATTTCGCCGAAAATAACGGAATTGATGCCGACGACGCATACTGTACCATACTCCGTAGCGATTCTATAAGTGGAGAGCCATGTCCCGTGCAGGGAAGCCCAGTAGAGGTATAAGACATATCCTTTTTCCGCTTATGCGCAACAGGGTGCCTGGTCAGCTTATCATCCAGTATACCGATAAATGCAATGCGAGGTGTCCCCAGTGCGGCATGAGGGCCACAGAACCTTTCAGGCGCTCAACACTCCGGCTTGACACAGTCAAAAGAATGATCGACCACGCCGCTGAAAACGGTGTGAATGCAATTTCTTTTACCGGAGGAGAGCCGTTTCTTTTCTTTGATGATATTATGGAACTCGTCAGATATGCGCGTGATGCCGGAATCACGTACACGAGAACGGGGACCAACGGGTTTATATTCATGAATTCGGACAAGCCCGACTTTTACCCGCGGATAAGGAGGATTGCAGAGGGTATAGCAGCATCGGGGCTCTACACCTTCTGGATAAGCATAGATTCTGCTGTTCCCTCTCTGCACGAAAAGATGCGGGGCCTGCCTGGAGTTATTGAAGGCATGGGAAAGGCGATGCCGGTATTCAACGAGTTTGGGATCTATCCTTCTGCGAATCTTGGTATAAACAGGAATACCGGGGGTGAAGCTGCGACGGGTGGCGAGTGTCAGGCGTCAACAAGCTCTCAGGACCTCTATGAATCATTTAAAGCTGCATTCCGGAAATTTTACCGCCGGGTGGTCGATCTTGGATTTACTATTGTTAACGCCTGTTATCCCATGAGCGTTGATGAGAGTGACGCCGCGGGGCTGGACGCTGTATACGGGGCCACTTCGGCGTCTTCAATCATACAATTCAGCGGACAGGAGCGTGCGGTGGTGTTCAAGGCGCTTTTCGATACCATCCCGGAGTTCAGATCAAAGATACGGATATTCTCGCCGAGGACTTCCCTTTATTCGCTTATCAGGCAATATACTCTCGACGAAAGCTACAGCTATTCCTGCAGGGGCGGCATTGAATTCTTCTTTGTCAATGCAAGCGACGGGAATACTTATCCTTGCGGCTATCGCGGGGCAGATAATCTCGGCAAATTCTGGGAGCTTGACTTCAGTAAGCCCGATAAAAAACCGGAGTGCAGAAGATGTGACTGGGAATGTTTCAGGGACCCGTCGGAATTGTCCGGCCCGCTTCTTACGCTTTTCGGCAATCCGGCATACTTCCTCGAACGTGTTGTCAAAGATACGGCATATATGAAGCTATGGCTTGAGGATATCAGATACTTTGCGGCATGTAATTTCTTCGATGGGAGAACGGCCCCGGATTTTAATAAATTGTCGTCATTTGCTATGAAAAGTGGAAACGGAGAATTGGAGAAAGGGTGAACATCAGAATCCGAGAAAGGGAGAATCGGTGAATCGGGGAAAAGTCGTTTGCTCCGTTGCACCGACTCACCGATTCACCGATTCACCGATTCTGTTTTTAATATGTGCGCTCATGATAGTCGTCATGTTTTCCGGCGCTGCAACCGCATATGACGCCCCCTCTCTCACAGTAGGTTTTGATGGCGTGGTGGAGAAGAACGGTATCCCCGGGACGTGGAGACTCTTGACCAGGACCGGGAAGGCGGACGCGGCTGCTGTCCCGGATAGCGGCACGAGTGTTATGCATATAAAATGTGAGGGATCTTCCTTTTCCCTGGAGCGTGAAATTATGATTACCACCGATGATTTTCACTATTTGAGCTGGACCTGGAAGGCGTTGAGACTGCCGCTGTCAGGAGATGTGCGCAGTAAAGAACGCAATGACCAGGCCTTGCAACTGCTTGTTGCGTTTGAAAACGGCAAAGTGCTCAGCTATGTCTGGGATTCTAATGCCCCGGAAGGGACGGTTGCCGATGAATCCATCGGGTGGCCCGTTAATATTGCAATAAGAGTAATAGTAGTGAAGTCGGGCGCTTCTGATACCGGGAAATGGATTACTCATACGAGAAATATTTATGAGGATTACAGGAACTTTTTTAAGGAGCCGCCGCCCCGCGTTAAAGGAGTGAGAATACAATCCAATACGCAATACACAAGAGACACCGCAGAGGGATTTGTCCGTAATATTGTTTTCAGCAGATCATTGCAGGCATCTGTAAGATAGAGCGTTCATTACTCCTCGAACACCGCAGCAATATCTGCGAGGATGTTTATTTCAACCTGAAACTGTTATGTTAACAGCACATCAAATAATCTGTTAAAGGCGGTGGCATCTTGAAAACGTTCTTATTGTTTTGCAGTCTCCTCGTCGGCACGATTTCCTATGCCGCGGACCCCGGATATCAAGTAATAAAAAAACTGCAGCTCGGCGGCGACGGCGGTTGGGACTACCTGACCGTAGACAGCGCAGCCAGGCGTCTCTATATTTCCCGGTCCACCCACGTTATGGTTGTCGATATCGATACGGATAAGGTCGCAGGCGATATTGCCGACACTCCCGGCGTGCATGGAATCGCTATAGCTCCGGAATTGGACCGGGGCTTTACCAGTAACGGAAGATCAAATTCGGTCACCATTTTCGACCTGAAAACACTGAAGGTCCTCGGTCAAGTGAGGACCGGAGAAAATCCCGATGCCATTCTTTACGACCCTGCCTCCAAACGAGTATTCACTTTCAATGGCCGCAGTAAGGACACCACTGTGTTTGAAGCCGCTTCCGGTGAGGTTGCCGGCACTATTGCCCTTGGCGGAAAACCGGAATTTGCGGCGGCAGACGGCAAAGGCAAGGTCTATGTAAATATCGAAGACACAAACGAAGTGGTGGAATTAGATAGCATGAAGCTCTCGTTGACAAAAAGGTATTCACTCAAACCTTGCGAGGAACCCACCGGGATGGGACTTGACGCGGAGCATCATCGGGTCTATTCCGGGTGCCACAACAGGGTCATGACTGTTCTTGACACAGAGGCCGGCAAAGTAATTGCTGTAGTGCCGATTGGGCAAGGTGTTGACGGAAACGGTTTTGATTCGAAAACAGGGTTGGCGTTCAGCGCCAATGGTGAAGGCACTCTTACCGTGGTACGGGAGTCTGTTCCCGGCAAGTTTGAGGTAGCAGAGACCGTTGCTACGCAGCGTGGGGCCCGCACAATGGCTATTGATACCCGGACCCATAATATCTATTTGCCTGTTGCACAGTTTTCTCCGCAAACGGCGCCGGCGGCGGATGGATCAAGACCGCGCCCGACAATGATCAAGGACAGCTTCGCAGTTCTGGTAGTTGGAAAATGACGCATTAGTCGGCAGTTGCTTGTGCTTTTTTCGGGCCTCAGCCCTCGATATCAATTACAGAACCGGCGAACATCTCCAGCTTAATTACAGCGGCGGTATTTTTTGATTGCTCTAACCTTTCTTAATACCTTCAATGAGAAGGTATACATCATGCTTTAGGAACTCTGTCCTGGTTATTTCAAGTTCTTTGGCCCTCTCAACATGTTTCAAGGTATTCCGATCAAACCGGGCCCCGTAGACTTTTTCGACAAAGCGTGAGAAAAGATTTTGTCTCTTTCTCAGGGCACTGTCCTTTGAATAAATCATCTCAAGAAGTCGAAAACGGCCTCCAGGCTTCAGTATTCTCACAAATTGTTCTACTGCTAAATGCTGGAGTTCAGCCGGGATGACACAGCACAGGAAAGATGACATGACCCAATCGTAATGGCCGGAAGGAATTGATTTCATCCGGCAGGCATCTTCACAAATCAGGTTTATGGAGCATCTGGCATCGTGGGCCCTCCTCATAGCGCGTTTCAACATTGAAGGACTGAAGTCTATAGCAGTGAGATTGACATCGGGAGAATAGTATTTAAAGTTACGCCCGGTGCCGACTCCGGCCTCGATCACCTCGCCCTGCATATCGCCCACTAAAGCAGGCCTCCATTTCTTATACAGCAATTCCCATGGGAAATCGAGAATGTCGTAGAACAATGCTGTAGATCTATACCTCATCAGGTTTTGGCGATTTGCTTCATGTAACGGCGGCGTTT
>JBEKJD010000061.1:0-12235 GCA_050011415.1 Dissulfurispiraceae bacterium
ACGCTGAGCAACGGGTCACCAAAAACAGGAGGTTGTCCGGGTATTCGCAAGCCCTAAAGCTTATTTTGTTTGTAAAACATTTCTGCAAATGATGAACAGGTGATGAACTCAGCCTGAGTTTTCATCCATACAAGATATTTTTCAAGTTTTGCCAGCATCTCTCGTCCGCTTAAACGCTTTACAAAGGCCGGCAGCCGCCAATTGCTCAAATCACTGAATTCCCAGGGATGAAAGAAAATATTCAGGTATCCGTCTGTTTGCAAGGCCCATCGGGACATGTATTTGAACAGCCATAGAGGGCTGTTTTTAAAGCTCAGCCAGAACAGGGGATAACGGATTATGGGACTGGTTGAAATAGGGAGATTCAATATTCCATTTGAAAGATAAGGTACGCGTGGTTTGAACAAGTTCATATATCGTCCTGGAAGCCAAATCGGGTTTAGAGATGAATCGTACACATAGCCCGCTGAAAAGGTTCCCCTGCCTTCTGCGGCTTCCAGTCTCGGTTGCCTGAACCCATACACTTTCTTGCCGCTCAATCTCTCAAGTTCAAGCCTGGAGGAGCGCAAGTTGTCAGGCTGGAACTTTGAATGGAAATAACCGTGGGAAGCCAGTTCATGCCTTTGGATGATCCGTTTTATCAGAGAGGGCTGATTTTGTGCGAAATAAACTGTAGTAAAACAGGTGATCTTAATGTCTAATTTTTCCAAAAGGTCAAGCACGAGCGTAAGCCCTTCACTGGAAACCCTGATCTTGTCCATGGGATCGACCATCTGCCCGTATTCTTCCGGAATATCAAATTCCTCCACATCCAGATTCAGCAGAATCCATTTAATCATATTTCCCTAAAAAATCCTGCCATCGGATAAAAAACAGATTGAAAAACATGATTATCGAATCTTTCAGCAGTTTCAGTTTGTCCTGTTTATAAGAATGCAACTCGCTCTCCTTGGCGTCTATCTCCGTGATACTCAAGCCGAACTTCCTGGCGAGGTAAAGGAGTTCGACATCAAAACCGAAACCTTTGATATCGCTCCTTTCAAGGATTTTTTGTGCAGCATCAAAACGCAACCCCTTCAGACCGGCCTGTGTGTCACGGAACGGCAATTTCAGAATGACATTTGAGAGTTTATTGAAACAGGTCCGCATGTTCCTTCTTGTCAGGTGATGGCTGTTTTCTCTGACTGAAGAGATTTTGCGTGATCCGATAACCACGTCGCTTGACTGGAGTTGTTTTTTTATAATGTTCAGGTGGTCCAGAGAATAGGCCAAATCTGAATCAATAAAGCAGAGTGCGTCCGCCTTTACTTTTTTAAAACCCGATTTAATCGCATGCCCCTTACCCATGTTCTGCTCATAATGCAAAAAAGCGATATTCGGCTGACTTTGCCCGCCTATGGCAGCTCTGATTATTTCAGCAGTGTCGTCGCTTGAGCCGTCGTCGACAAAGAGGAAATAATAGTCGGGGTTTTTAAAGGCAAAAGTTTTGACAGCCTGAACTGTTGATTCGATTACACGGCTTTCGTTAAAAACCGGCAGAATCACCGCTGTCAGCTTTATTTCACTTAGTACCCGGGTCATTGTTGTCACGGATTGGAAGCCTGAACATTCACTGCTGTTTTATGCAGCAGGAAAATGCACCCTGTCCAAAACATCAGTGTAGTTAACAATACCAGCCCAAAATCGCGCAAATACATAAAAACACCGTTGTCAATCGATGTCAGTATATGGCTTATGAACAATGACCAGAAGAGCGCCTTCCAGCCAAAAGGAATATTCGGATATGAATACCTTTCCCATAGAATCGACAGCACAACCATTACGAGGGGGACGGCACAAGAAACATAATGAGGAGAAAAAACCGGACTGCTCATAAACATTGTTAAAAGGAGAACTCCGAGAAACAATACCTCACGGGGCTTGGCCTCAATTTCTCCTGAAAGCAAATGGCTCGAACCCCGCCAGCCGGCGGCATACAAAGAAATAATTATTAATAAAAAAGCTATCAGCCAATGGGCCAGGCGCACACCTTTTGCCGCAACCTTCGGGCGGTCGGCCTGTACGGGATGAATCATATTGTGCATTATTACCATTGGAGAATTACTGTCCGTGCTCTTTATGCCCGTGAGTTCCACACCCACCCGGCCATGTGTATTACCCGCAACCCCTCCCAGGACAACTTCGTTGTATAGAGTCTGATAGCTGGAAACCACTTTTTGCGGCCCCATCACTGCAAGGGGGACCATTATCAGTCCAATCACCAGGCCTGTGACAGTCCCAAACAACATGCGCCAGTCGCGCCGCCATACCGGCAATAATAATAAAAGGACCGGAATTATTTTTATACAGATAGCCGCTGCCAGCCATAAACCAGCATGAAATCTTCTGTTGTGCAATAATGAGGCTGCAGCGCAGCAAAGCAACAGGACTATAAGCATATCAACCTGTCCGCGCATCTGCCCGCGCCCGATGGCCGGCAACAGAATCAGAATAGGCATAACACGTAATGCAAACCATCGCCGGCAAAAACGCGGTTGCCCGCGCACTGCCGGATCTGCAGACGTGTCCTCCAATGCCTTTGCGAGTATGAGAACTCCCCATAAACACATTGAGAGTGTCACCAAATACCAGATCCCCAGAGACACTTCATAAGCCATATATCCGCCCCGGTACCTGTCGGATGGCGGATCAGCCAGCGGGGTCATGAGGATAGCAAATAAAGGAGGATATATATAATGCCAACCTCTGTCATCTGTCACATAATACATGTCGTTGCCTGTGCGCACGGCCCAGGCTGCTCTGAAGTATACTCCTGCATCGGTCTTTCGCGTATGCATTCTTGCCCCGCGCATCTCGACCAATGCGCCAAATGTAAGGGACAACAATAAAAGCAGGCAAAGGCCGATCTTTTGTTTTTTATTAAGGGGCTCTGATGCAGAATTTGGATATGACATCTTTATACTCACCTTCCCGATAAGTTACTCGGCCACCTCTACTTCACATAAATGGGCGCCGCATTGCAGGGCCGCAAAAGTCTTGTCCGAGAGGAGCGCATAAAATTCGATCTTGTGTTTGCCTTTACCCAGTGAGGCAGCGGGAATCGAACCGCTCCACCCCGACTTCTCAAGGCCGTCACTGTTATAAACCTTGGCCACGTCAGGGCGGCTTATTGACATTTGAGGGGCAAAGGGAATCTGCTTACCGTCGACCAGGACGATAAGTTCCTTTGACGGTGTCCCTCCCTGAATATCTGCGGCCCATCCCCACGACTGGATGGTTGCGCCCGATGAGGCTTTCGCAGGTCCTACGAAATCCACGAACCCAGCCCTGGCCCGAACGACTTTACCGGGACCGAATTCTGTTTTCTGATCATCCTTGCATCCGCTCATAATCGCGGCGATCAATAATAAACAAAAAAATAATACCAGGTCTTTCCGCATTTTCCCTCTGGAACATCTTGGATTATTGTTTAATACCACATGAGTGTTTCGTAATAGGGTGAAGGCACGGTAACGGTTATATATCCCCGCCAGGGACATCGTTCAGCTTCCTCTCCGTTACGCATTATTTCTATTGAAAAATGGATCTCGTCATTTTCTTTTACTTTAAGATCAGCGAACGCAACGCCCAACTCGAATATATCGAGGGCAGCAACGTTTTGAAGCAGTTGCAGTTCTTTCCAGGCATCATTGACCTGTTCGTAAAGCACCGCGCTGTTTTGATCTTTTGCAGCGTCATAAATAATCCTTAAGACGAAAGGCTTGACTATATTTATATGGATGATGCTTTTTTCCTGCATTTCCGTAAAAGGGACTTTAGGGTCGATCCGCAGGAAAAAAACATCTTTATTAAAACCGTAATAGACCGATGTAATAATGCTTTCTGATCTGTGCATACTGCCGCCTGAACGCTTCACATCTATGAAAGCGGCCTGGTTCCATTCGTAGTAGCTGGTTACATACCCGTCTATCCTGGGCTGTATAAAGCCGCGGGCCTGTGTGACCGGTGCAATGCTCCTGTCTTCAATAAGAATAGGCACATGCAGTTGAGGCGGTATGTCCTTTCCCATAACTTTATATACTTTCATTAAATAGCTTCTGAAGAGCTCATCAAAGTCCTCCTGTGTCTCGGTGGTGTGCTCGTCTCCATACCACCAGTTCCAGTCGCTGCCTTCTGCAGCGTATATAGCGGACCAGGCATCGGAAAGGTCCTTGCCGGGATCGGCCTTGGCGAACAGCTCAAGATCATCTCTTGTCTGGGAAAGGTAGTCCCATGCCAGGTTGTCTTCCTCGTGGCCGAGCCAGATACCGAAGTTAGCGTTTATCCATGACCCTGCATGCAGGCGCGGCATCGGTTCGCCGGCCCCGTGCTCCCTGATAAAATCAGAAACAGTTACGGCCCTGAAACGGTCATCATTGCTCAGGGCCCGATAGAGCGCAGCGAGGAAGTCATGGCCGTCATTGGCAAAGTATTCCCAGGCGTTTTCCCCATCCAGGATTATCGGTACTATAAAGGCCCTGTCACCGGGGAGTGTGTTGCGTATATCCGCCAATCTACCCATAAAGTCCTCTACAGCTTTTTCCGCCTTCCAACCGGAATAGGTAAAGCCTATAAGGTCCGAAAGTCTGTGATCTCTGAAGAGCATGGACACGCCGCTGAACTGATGAGGCCGGTACAGGGTGGCTGCATCGATGAGCCGGCCTTCGGCGTCTCTGAAAGACCTATGCAAAGAGCGGGCGAGAACTTCTTCATCTGTTGCAATCCACTTGATCCCGGCATTGCCGATGGCCCGGACAACATCTTCGCTCACTGAACCCTCGGATGGCCACATGCCGGCAGGCTTCCTGCCGAATAACCGTTCAAAGTACGCAATTGCCATTTCGATTTGCCTGACCGCATCTTCGGGATGTGAGAAGCGTTTTTTGGGAAGGGTCACCTGAGGCATTCCGATCCTGGCGCTGTTAGTGTCCCATATCAGCGGAAGGATAGGGTGGTAAAAGGGAGTGACGGAAAGTTCAACCTGGCCGCTGTCGCTCATTCTTTTATATGCAGGGATTATTTCCCCTAAAATAGCAAATTGCTTCGTGATAAGAAGCTGTTTTTCCTGTTCGGTGAAATCTTTTCCCTTTTCTACGAGTCCATTCAGAAACGGGTCACTGTTGTTCCTGAACATGGGATCTATCCAGGCCAGATTGAACAAGACCTGGAGGTCCCTGATGTCACGGTCATCAAAATAGCGTGCGGCGCGGGATATATCGTTTTTTGTAAACCTGAAACCTCTTTTAACGAGCAGCTCATAGTAACGGGGAAAGGGCTTTATCATAGTGTCCCAATTGGCATAAAAAAAGTTTTGGATGATCAGCCGCCTTTCCTCCTCAGTGAGGTCCGACGGGTTTTTTGTAGTCAAAGCAAGATAGATATCTGTGGCGCCGTTGTCGATATAATCAACAAGCTGCTCAAGCAATGACGGCACAAGGTTAAAGGTTTGGCGGACGGCAGGAAAATCGGAAAGGACAGTAACCATATCCAGGTAGTCTTTTACGCCGTGTAATCGTACCCATGGGAGTCTGTAGATGCCGGTAAAGGGGTCTTTGTAATAGGGTTGATGCATGTGCCAGACAAAGGCAACGTAAAGCGTTTTACCGGCCATCGCCTTTAAACTGAAAAATATATTCGCCGGGCTTGGCCAGACCGTATTCCTCGCGCGCGTATTTTTCTATATAATAATTATCGTCTTTGAGTGCAGTGACGTGACTTTTTAATGCCGCGTTTCCCTTCTCAAGCGCGACTATCTCGGCATTCAGCCTGTTTTTTGTTTTTGTAAGCTCGTTGTATTTGAGGAACCCCATCTTGCCGAACAGAAGCGCTATGGTTATGTAAAAAAAAGAAAGTGTAACGAGGGTGAAGAATATGATGTTTCTTCGCCTTCGTTCAGAGGTGACCTGCTGCCGTAAATTTCTCGGCTGTATTCTGCCTTTCATAACCCAACCTCTCAAAGTATATGAGTATATGGGTGTATGAGTATATGAGTTGATAGACTAAACCAGTTCGTCTTTTACGCATATACCCATATACTCATACACTCATATACCCATTATGTTATACATTCCGGCAGTAAAAATCAATGCAGGGCTGGAACATTGTAAAAAGCATTAAGTCCCCTGAATTTTGCCGACTTGCCGAGTTCTTCTTCAATACAGAGCAGCCTGTTATATTTTGCGATTCTCTCTGTTCTCGAAAGAGAGCCTGTTTTGATAAAACCGGTATTACAGGCCACGGCAAGATCTGCAATAGTGGTATCTTCAGTCTCTCCTGAACGGTGAGATATGACTGCAGTGTATCGCGCCTTTTTTGCCATTTCAATCGCATCGAGAGTTTCGGTAACTGTGCCGATCTGATTCAGCTTGATCAGGATGGAGTTCGCAATCCCTTTGGCGATACCGTCTTTGAAAATTTTTGTATTTGTGACAAAAATATCATCACCGACTAATTGTATTTTCCCGCCAAGACTCCTGGTGAGGTGGTTCCAGCCGTCCCAATCGTTTTCAGCCATACCGTCTTCGATAGAGAGGATCGGGTATTTTTTTACGAGCTTCTCGTAGTATGCCGTCAGTTCAGCGGCTGATATTTTTTTCCCTTCAAAAGTGTACTTGCCCTTGTCAAAAAGTTCCGATGATGCCACATCAAGTGCGAGAAAGACATCCTTGCCCGGAGTATAGGAGCTGTCTTTGATTGCCTGCATTATCATTGAAAGGGCTTCTTCATTTGTTTTAAGATTCGGAGCAAAGCCGCCTTCATCGCCAACCGCGGTATTGAGACCTTTTTTCTTCAGAATCGATTTCAGGGAATGAAATATCTCGGCGCTGGCCCTTAGTGCGGATGCAAATGTATCAAAACCGGCAGGCACAATCATAAACTCCTGAATGTCCAGATTGTTGTCTGCATGTGCGCCGCCGTTGACTATGTTCATCATGGGAACAGGGAGTTCCTTTGCATTGCAACCGCCGATATATTGATAGAGAGGAAGTCCCAGTTCATTTGCCGAAGCGCGGCATACGGCCATGGATACCCCAAGGATAGCATTGGCGCCGAGCTTCCCCTTATTTCCGGTCCCGTCAAGTTCTATCATGACCATATCTATAAGGCTCTGGTCAGAAGATTCAAGTCCGATCATATGAGGAGCTATTTTTTCCGTTATGTTCCTGACGGCTTTGAGGACCCCTTTGCCCTGATACCGTTTTTTATCGCCGTCTCTCAATTCAAGGGCTTCCCTCTTGCCGGTAGATGCGCCTGAAGGGACAATTGCGGCTCCAGTTGCGCCGCTGTCAAGCAACACATCGACTGCCACTGTAGGGTTGCCCCTCGAATCAAGCACCTCTGAAGCATGGATATCCAGAATCTCACCCATAATAAAACCTCCTTTTAAAGAAAAATTTAAAGTAAAAAGTTAAAAGTTAAAAGTAAAGGCAAAAAGCAAAAGAGTAAATGGCTTTTTTTACTACTTATGTTTCACTTTTAACTTTTTACTTTTTACTTCTTACTTCTTACTTTGTTTTCATTGCGTGTATTGCTTCACCGTTCACGTCTTCAGCCGCTTCCATTATACTCTCGGCGAGGGTAGGATGGGAATGGATCATATCTGCCACTGCTGCCGCAGTCAAACCGCCCTGCATTGCAAGCGCCCCCTCATGTACGAGATCTGCAGCATGAGGGCCGATAATGTGCATGCCGAGCACTCTGTCGGTGGCGGCCTCGGCAAGGATTTTGACCATACCGGTTGTCTCTCCTATAGCATGCGCCTTGCCCAGCATTCTGAACTGGAAGCGCCCTATCTTTAATTTAATTCCTTTTTCAGCGGCCTGGTGCTCTCTTAGGCCGACCGACCCTATTTCCGGAGAAGTGAAGATGCCGGCAGGCACGACATTATAATCCATCTTCTTATCTATTCCGAAGGCATTAGAGGCAGCTACTATCCCTTCCCTTGATGCCTTATGGGCCAGGAGCAGTCCCCCTGTAACATCCCCTATCGCGTAAATTCCGCGGATGTTTGTCTCCATTCGGTCATTGACCAATATCTCACCTCGGGGGCCTTTCCGGACGCCTGCAGCCTCCAAGCCTATATTCTCAACATTCAGTGCTCTCCCAATGGATACAAGAAGCTTCTCGGCAACGACTTCTTCACCGCCATTAAGGTATATATGGATACCGTTATCGAGGTGTTCGACCCGGTCCACCTTAACGCCTGTCATCAGCCTGATTTTCTTTTTCTTAAATTCTCTTTCAAGTAATTCCGATATTTCGCGGTCCTCTGCAGCGAGGGCCCCAGGCATAATCTCGATCATGGTTATTTCTGTTCCGAGTTCCCTGAATATGCAGGCGAATTCACAGCCGATGACCCCTGCGCCTATGATGATCAGGCTCCTGGGTATGGATTTTAATTTCACCGCATGGTCGCTCGAAAGGCTGTATTCCCCGTCAACAGGAAACATGGGCAACTGCGCTGGACGCGAGCCTGTGGCGATTATTATTTTATCTGTCTCAATTATCTCTGTCAGGCCGTCTTTCTTCCGCACTTCGACTTTTTCCGGCGTAACAAGCATTCCCTTGCCTTCAATAAGTGTTATCCCCCAGCTTTTGAAAAGTGTCCTGATCCCCCTTATCTGTGTCGCAACTATCTTGTCTTTCCTTTCCATCATTCTGGAGAGGTTAGGGCGGATCTCTCCCTGAACATCTATTCCGTATTCATCGAGTCGCTTTGCCTTCCGCAGCGCCTCGACAGAGGCAACTAATGATTTGGTGGGAATACAGCCCCAGTTGAGGCAAGTACCTCCGACTTCTGCGTCTTCAATAATGGTGACCTGCGCACCGAGACGTGCAGCTTTCAAAGCTGCGACATATCCGCCGGGTCCTGACCCGAGGATAGTTAATTTCACTTGGCTTCCTCTTCAATATACTTGTCGTAATCCTCGCTTTCCATAAGTTCATCGAGTTCGGAAACATCGTCTATTTCGATTATTGCAATCCATCCTTTACCGTAAGGATCTTCGTTTATGATCTCCGGCGAATCCGCAAGTTTGTCGTTAACTTCTATAACGGTTCCGCTTACTGGCGCGATTACCGATGATGTCGCTTTTGTTGACTCGATTTCAGCGATTTCGGTCCCTGCTTCAGTAGTGGATTCCACTTCGGGCAAGTCTATGTATACTATGTCTCCCAGCGCATCCTGGGCATAATCCGTAATGCCCATAGTAGCTCTCCTTCCAGATACCTTTACCCATGTGTGCTCTTTGTGAAACTTGAAATCGTCCGGGTTAATCATAGTCCCTCCTCGTAATAATACAGGTTATAGATTATAGGTTATGGGTCATGGGTTATAGGCTATAGGTTGAAGAGAAAAAAATCAACAACTAATTATACCCATTATTCACGACCGTTTGTTTCCCTTTTCAGAATGAGAAATTCTTAACATAGTTTTTGGTCTTTGTCAAGAAAATATGACTTATGGTGTGCAATTCAGACAGTAGATGAATCTCTTTCGCTCGCTCCGTTTTGACAGTTCTAGGACTCGTCTCGCTACAGTCGCAAAATTCCCTTCGGTCAGTTTCGCTCCTGTTTAACGCTCGCTCGCCAAGAACTGTTTCAAAAACTCCGCTAATGCTTCAGAGATTCATCTACTGTCTGAATTGCAGGAGGTATGCTATCATAAAATTCATGGAAATGGTGAAGAATAGGGCGGTGCTCTTTTTAAGGATGATAAAATTCTCACACTCATTGTTTGCGCTTCCTTTTGCCTTTACCGGGGCCTTGCTGGCATCAGCGGGTGTGCCCCCTGTTGAAAAGCTTTTCTGGATTACTGTCGCTATGGTCGGGGCCCGCTCCGGCGCAATGGGACTGAACAGGATTATTGACAGAAAAATCGATGCGGCTAACCCAAGGACGGCGGGCAGGGAGATACCTTCTGGCAAGATAAGGATAAGCGATGCCTCGCTCTTTACCGTAATCGCTTTTACACTCATGATTTTTTCAGCTTACCGTCTTAATCCGCTCTGTCTCAAGCTTTCTCCGGTGGCGGTCCTGGTCCTGATTATTTATTCGTATACCAAGCGTTTTACCTGGATGGCGCATTTTGTTCTCGGTATTGCTATTTCTGCAGCACCTTTAGGGGCATGGATTGCTGTAAGAGGCGCTCTTAATGCAGAGATACTGCCCCTGGCCATTGCCGTTGTTTTCTGGCTGGCAGGGTTCGATGTGCTCTACGCGCTGCAGGACCTTGATTTTGACCGAGGATACGGTCTTCATTCGATTCCACAGAGGTTTGGCACGGGAAAGGCCCTGTTTCTGTCAAGGATATTTCATGCCGTCACCTGGTTTGCTCTAGCTTATACCGGCATGCTTTTTCATCTCCATGCTATATACTGGATTGGTTTGATGGTAGTAGCGGGGCTTCTTATTTACGAACATTCTCTGGTGAAAGCCGGGGACCTGAGCAGGCTTGATATGGCTTTTTTCAATATGAACGGGTATATAAGCGTCGCGGTCTTTATGTTTACACTTTTATCTTTAATAGTATAATACAACTGAAACCGTCATTCCCGCAGGCAGTAAGCGGGAATCCATTCTTTTCAAATACTCCTGGATACCCGCCTTCGCGGGTATGACGGACTGCTTGTAACTGGTGCTAAAAAATATGGAACAAGTCGATTACATTATACATGGAGATCATATACTGACGATGAACGACCGTCTGGATATTGTCCATGACGGGGCGGTAGCAGTAAAGAACGGGGTGATCTCAGATGTCGGACTGTCAGTGGACATCCTGAAAAAATATACAGCGTCACGCACTATCGGGGGATGTGGAAAGTTGGTGCTGCCTGGATTTGTCAATACCCACACTCATGCGGCAATGGTCTATTTTAGAGGGCTTGCAGATGATCTTCCATTGAAGGAATGGCTGGAAAAACATATATGGCCTGCTGAAGACAGGCTCCTGAGTGCCGAATTTGTGTATGACGCCGTGCTGTTGGCCTGCCTTGAAATGCTGAAGTCGGGGGTAACCACCTATAATGATATGTATTTTTTTGGCGATAGCGCTGCCAGGGCCTCGAAGCAGTTGGGCATGCGGGCGCTTCTGGGTGTGGGTATTCTCGACTTTCCTTCCATGACCGCGAAGACTGTTGACGAGTATCTCGGCAACGCCGACCGTTTCATCGGCTTTTGGAAGGGAGATCCCCTGATAACTCCATGCATAGCGCCTCATTCAGCCTACGCCTGCAGTACTCAGACATTAGTGCGTGTGAAAGAGTTGGCTGACCGGAGGGATGTTTTGACTTCGATTCATGTGTCTGAAACTGCGTGGGAGGTCGATGAGCTTTCGAGGCGCTATGGCAAGAAGCCGGTTGAGTACCTCGAAAACATTGGGTTCCTGAGTGACAGACTTCTTGCAGCCCATTGCGTGTGGTTGGATGACCTGGAAATAGACCTGCTTGCCGAAAGGGGCGTTGCAGTCTCCCATTGCATAGAGAGCAATCTCAAAATGGCATCGGGCATTGCTCCTGTGCCCAAAATGCTTGCCGCCGGAGTAAAAGTTTCTCTTGGCACTGACGGAGCAGCCAGCAACAACGACCTGAATATACTTAGTGAAATGTCTACGGCTGCAAAGGTCCATAAGGCCGCGGCAAACGATCCCACTGTTGTCGACTCCAAAACGGCATTGCTTATGGCAACACGCTGGGGTGCAGAGGCGCTGGGTCTTGGCAGTCAGGTGGGCAGCATAGAGCCGGGAAAGCGTGCGGACCTGCTCACGTTGAACATGCTCCGTCCTCATCTGACGCCTGCATACGACCTTTACTCGCTAATTGTCTATGCTGCGATGGCTTCGGATATCGAGGACGTTCTGGTTGACGGGACATTGGTTATCGAGGGCAGGGCACTGGTCACAGGCGATGAGGAGGCCATATTGCAAAAGGCATATGAGTGGAGCAGAAAAGTGATTTCTAAGGGTCAAGGGTCAGGGGTCAAGGGTCAAGTATAAAAAAGAAAAAAACTTTTTTTGTGTCTTGTCCCTTGACCCATGCCCCTTGACCCATTTCGTTTTATGTTATAATTTTCCATCATGTTCCGGGTTTTTATGGTTATGTTAATGTTTTTTATTTTTGCCGGAGTTTCATTTGCTGCCGGGGCGCCGGAAAAGTCAAAAACCGGGGAATCAGCAACGAATAAAGAGCTGCGGGCT
>JBEKJD010000062.1:0-12077 GCA_050011415.1 Dissulfurispiraceae bacterium
TATTGAGGAGGGGGCTCATCACCTGCTCTCCCTTTTTTCCTGCGAGCATTGATTTGCCCTTTTGAACGGCTTCCGAAGAAAGTGACGAGGCCAGTATGCCGAGGAATTCTGCGGCAACCGAACTTTCCAGGAGAATAAATCCCTTTATCGGAGCAATTCTTTTTGCGCCGAGCAGGTACAGTGCCTTTTTTGCCGCATTGGTCCCAACCCGGCCAAACGCAGTTTCATCAAGAAACCTGCTCCCCTCGTAGTCCCATCCCATCTGGCTTTCAGCGCCCTCTTCGGCAACCACGGTAATGTGGGCCGAGCAACCGGTAGCGCTGTAGCACTCATTAATTCCTTTTGAGTTGACAATACACGTATCGCTTGTGCCGAAACTCCCGGCAGTTTTTCTGATCTTCCTGATGCGCCCGTCCGTATGGAGCGCTGATCTCTCCATGAGCATGACGTGCTCTATAGCTTCATCCACGGTGATCGATGCTATGCGGGTATCGAAGATCCGCACTTCCCCGGCCCGGAGCGGCAAAGGCAATCCAAGATTTTCGTCCGGCCCGGCATAACGGGCAACGGAGAGCGCTGCGTCAGCTACAGAGGACATTTCGCCGGGATCTGTAGAGTAAGAAAATCCCGGCTGTTTGTTTTTTATTACTCTGATCCCATATGCGGCAGTCATCGAGGATTCAAGCGTCTCTACCTTTTGGTCTTTGACCTCGATTCCCAGGTTTCTTGATGCTTTCGTATACACTTCGGCTTCATCCGCGCCCCGCGCCAGGGCTATATCCAATAGTTTTGCTGCAAAAGCCCGATCCATCGATTTTACTCCTTAAAAGAGAGGTTAAGGATGATGTTTAGGTTAAGGGAAAAAGCCTCTGCTTTGTATTCAATCCATGCTTTTTACTTAGCCTTAACCTTAACCTTAACCTTTTATTCCTCATAATACGTCGCCGAGGCGGTTTCAGATTCCCATACGGTCACCGCAGATATATTCACCTTGTATTCTGCAAGTCTTTTCCGCAATGAATCGAATACCCAGCGCGCGACATTTTCCGAAGATGGATTTCTCTCCGTGAAAGGGAAAATGTTATTAAGACAGGTATGGTCCAATTGCGCAACCAGCTCGTTGGTGACCCTCTTCAGATCATGGAAATCGATAGCAATATCGATTTCATTAAGGCGGTCGGTGGTCACATATACCTGGACTTTCCAGTTATGACCGTGCAGGTTTTCACATTTGCCTTTATATCCCCTGAGCTGATGCGCCGAGGCAAAACCAGTTTCTATCATCAATTCGTACATAATAACCTCCAAAAAAAGGCAGGCTAAGGTTAAGGTTGAGGCTACGGATATACCTCTCTTGCTTGTGTCCTAAATTTTTCTCAACCTTAACCTTAGCTTTAACCTATGTTTTATGTTTCATTTTTGAATACGGCTATATAAGGCAGGTTTCTGTATTTGTTTTCATAGTCGAGGCCGTACCCCACAACGAACTGGTCGGGAATATTAAATCCTACATAGTCTACAGGCACGTTAGTGATGCGCCTTTCTTTTTTGTCGAGGAGTACGCAAATTTTGAGACTCGCAGGTTTCTTTGACAAGATTTTCTCCCGCATGAAGTTCAGTGATATCCCGGTATCAATTATATCGTCTATCAGCAGGACGTTCTTTCCCTGAATAGGCTCCCTGGGCTCATAATATATGGTAGTCTCACCTTTTGAGGCAGTCTTAAAATAGCTTGAAGCGACAATGAAATCTACAGTAACAGGAAGTTTCAGGGCCCTGATAATATCCGCAAAAAAAACAAAAGCGCCTTTCAGTATCCCGACCGCGAGGACTTCCTTACCCTCATAGTCGCGGGATATGGCCCCGGCCAATTCAACTACCTTCTCATTTATCTGCTCGGTAGTAAATAAAGGTCTTCCAGTAATCATAAAAACCTCCAAAAGACAGGCTATAGCCTATTGCCTGTTTATTTTAACCGCACAAACTTTAAATTCAGGTATCTTGCAGGTGGCGTCAAGTGCGTCATTTGTTATAACGTTTGCCGCTGCCTCGTTATAATGCATGGGAATGAATACCGTGCCTTCCTGAACTATTGACGTGACCCGTGCTTTTATTCTGATGCTTCCGCGGCGTGATGTAACGACCAATATGCCCCCGTCTTTGATGTCCAGCTTCTCGCTGTCTTTTGGGCTGATCTCCACATATGGTTGGCCGGCGTGGGCCTCGATCTGAGACACTCGTCTGGTCATGGACCCGGAGTGATACTGGTACAGGTTCCTGCCGGTGGTCAGTAAGAACGGATACTCACTATCAGTTGCCTCGTCAGGGTTTGAGAACGGCACAACAGAGAAACGCACTTTCCCTTTAGGGAACCCGGCTTTGTATAGATAAGGGGTTCCCGGGTGATTAGTGTCAGGGCAGGGCCACTGAATGCCTTCCCTTTCAATACGCTGGTACGTTATCCCGGCAAGGTTGGGCCATACCTGGCCGAACTCTATCAGAACATCTTCAGGGGATTTATATTCCATGGCATACCCGAGCCTTTTTGACATTTCCATTATTATGGAGAGATCAGCCCGCGCTTCGCCCGGAGGCTCAACCGCCTTCCGCACTCTCTGGACCTTTCTTTCGGTATTGCTGAATGTGCCGTCTTTTTCGGCAAAGCAGGTTGACGGAAATACGACATCAGCGAGTGCAGCGGTCTCGGTCAAAAAGATGTCCTGAACAACCAGAAATTCGAGCTTATTAAGCGCATCGATCGTATGATGGCTATTGGGGTCAGTAATTACCGGGTTTTCCCCCATTATATACATTGCCTTTAATTTTCCCTCAAGGGCGGCAGGTATCATTTCTGTTGCTGTGAGTCCCGGCTTTGGGGAGAGCGGCACTCCCCATGCCTTCTCGAACTTTGCCCTTGTATCAGGAGCGTCCACTTTTTGGTATCCGGGGTAAACATTTGACAGACAACCTGCATCTGACGCTCCCTGGACATTATTTTGTCCCCTCAAGGGATTCACTCCGGTAGATTCCCTCCCGATATTGCCTGTGAGAATAGCCAGGTTTGCAGCCGCGTTTACATTCTCAGTGCCGCAGGTATGCTGTGTTATACCCATGGTGTAGAAGATGCCGGCCTTTCGTGAACCGCCGTAAAGACGGGCGGCCCTTATTATAGCTTTTTTGCTTACGCCGGTTATTTTTTCAGCATATTCGGGAGTATATTTTTCGACCGATTTCTTCATTTCCTCAAAGCCCTCGGTTTTCTCTTCAATAAAGGCTTTGTTATGAAGACCTTCTTTAATGATGACATGGGCAATTGCGCTGATCAGGGCGATATCCGTGCCAGGTTTCAGGTTCAGCACAGTATCGGCAAAACGGGTCATCGGCACTTTGCGTGGATCAGCCACTATTATCCTGGCCCCTTTTCTGTATGCTTTGATCATCCAGTTGGCTATGACAGGATGCGTTTCCTTCGTGTTGGAGCCTATAATGAAAATGACCTCCATATTTTCGATCTCTTTAATAGAGTTGGTCATTGCGCCGGAACCGAATATTGCGGCCAAACTGGCCACGGTGGGCGCGTGTCAGAGACGGGCGCAGTGGTCGACATTATTCGTTCCCACCGCGGCTCGTATCATTTTTTGGAAGGCGTAGTTTTCCTCATTGGTGCAGCGCGCTGAGGATAATCCTCCGATCGCATCGGGACCAAAGGAAGCTTTTATATCGTAAAGCTTTTTTGCAGTGTATTCATAGGCCTCTTCCCACGAAACCTCTTCAAATCGGCCCTCCCTCCTGATGAGAGGCTTTGTAAGCCGGTCGGGGCTGTTGATGAACCCGTATCCGAATCTCCCTTTTACGCAAAGCCAGCCCTCATTCCATGTGTCCTCTTTTGAAGTGACCCGGATGACTTTGTTGTCCTTAACATTAAGCGTTATATTGCAGCCTGTGCCGCAATAGGCGCAGACCGTATCGGTTTCTTTTACATCTTTCTGCCGTCCTCTCTGAGACCACATCTTCCCGGTAAGTGCCCCGGTAGGGCACACGGATACACATTGACCGCAGAATTCGCAGTCAAGGGGCTTCTCATACGGCGGGCATATTTTTGATTTAAAACCCCTGTACGCAAAGTCAATGGCTCCCACACCCTGCACCTCGTCGCAGACCTTTACACATCTGCCGCACATGATGCACTTCTCCATGTCCCTTTCGATGAACGGGTTGGCGTCCTTCCTGGCGTATACCCTTCTTTCCCCGGTGAACCTGTTTTCCCTGATGCCGTAGGAGTATGCCATTTCCTGCAGAGTGCAGTCGCCTGCGCGCTCGCATACCATGCAATCAGCGGGGTGGTCGGAAAGGATGAGTTCCAGCACGGTTTTGCGCAAATCTTCGATTTTGGGCGTTGATGTCGTCACTTCCATCCCGTCACTCGCCGGTGTTGTGCATGAAGTAACAGGGCGTGGAATACCCTTTATCTCCACAATGCAGAGCCTGCAGCCGCCAAACGGGGTAAGCTTCGGGTGATGGCAAAGCGTTGGTATTACAATATTGAGCATTCTCGCCGCTTCGAGAACTGTAGTGCCTTCAGGGACTTCAATTATTTTATTGTCTATGGTCACTTTCATTATGATCACTCCCTGGCTACCGATTTGAATTTGCATACATCAAAACAACTTCCGCACTTTATACAGGCCTCTGCATTGATTGTGTGAGGCTTTTTCTTTTCTCCGGTAATAGCTCCTGCCGGACATGCCTTCATGCACAGGCCGCATCCTTTGCAGAAGTCTTCGAGAATACTGTATGTAAGCAGGTCCCTGCAAGCCTTTGCCGGGCATTTTTTGTCTTTAATATGCGCTTCATACTCATCCCTGAAGTACTTGATAGTGCTGAGCACCGGGTTGGGGGCTGTCTGGCCGAGTCCGCACAGCGAAGCCGATTTTATGTCGCCGCTCAATTTTTCCAGTAGCTCTATATCCCCTTCTTTGCCGAGCCCTTTGGTAATCCTGTCGAGAATTTCCAGCAGACGTTTTGTGCCGATCCTGCAAGGCACGCATTTGCCGCATGACTCATCGCGCGTAAAGTTAAGGAAGTACTTTGCCACATTGACCATGCAATCATCTTCATCGAGGACGATCATTCCGCCTGAACCGACAATAGAACCCACCTTTGCCAGAGATTCGTAATCGACGTTGATATCCAGCATGTCTGCAGTGAGGCATCCGCCGGATGGTCCGCCTGTCTGCACTGCCTTGAGCTTCTTGTCGTTTTCTATTCCGCCTCCGATATCGTAAATGATCTCTCTGAGTGTAATGCCCATAGGCACTTCGATCAGGCCGGTATTTTTGGATTTGCCGGTAAGCGCGAAGACCTTGGTGCCTTTTGATTTCTCTGTCCCCTGGGACGAAAACCACTCGGAGCCTTTCCTGATAATATAAGGGATGTTTGCGAGTGTCTCGACGTTGTTGATAACAGTAGGCTTCCCCCATAATCCGCGGTGGACAGGGAATGGCGGCTTTGCCCTTGGCATTCCGCGCTGCCCCTCAATGGAAGCAATGAGCGCCGTTTCCTCACCACACACAAAAGCCCCCGCGCCCAATTTTAATTTGATGTCGAAATCAAATCCTTTATTGAAGATGTCCTTGCCGAGGTATCCCTTTTCTCGCGCTGCCGGGATGGCCTTTTTCAGCCTTTCTATGGCAAGCGGATATTCGGCCCTTATATATACATATCCCTTTGTAGCTCCGATGGCATAAGCCCCTATAGCCATTCCTTCAATAACGGCATGAGGGTTTCCCTCTATAACGGCCCTGTCCATGAATGCGCCGGGATCGCCTTCATCTGCATTGCAGATGATATATTTCTGATCACCAGGGGCTTTGCGGCAGGCCTCCCATTTAATACCAGTCGGAAAGCCCGCGCCTCCGCGTCCGCGAAGGCCTGATTTTTTCATTGTATCGATGACTTCTTCAGGATTCATGGAAGAAAGGATTTTTTCAATAGCAGAGTAACCGCCGACAGCACGGTAAGCTTCGATGTCTTCCGGATCAATGTAACCGCAATCCGATAAGACCACCTTTACCTGTTTCTCGTGGAATTTGTGGTAATCTTCCTTTACTTCCCACTCGCCGACCGCGTTGCCGCCCATAATATGTTCATCGACAATACGCTGCACCATATCGGGTTTTATGAATTCATATGTGGTTTTCTGATCGTTGACAAAGATGTCCACAAGAACATCCTTTGCGCAGAGTCCCAGGCAGCCCACCTTATGCATGGAGCATTCTTTCCTGAACTCGGCAGGAATGTTTTTTTCTCCCATGACTGATTCGAAAGCCTGAAGGACTTCGGCCCCACCGGCTGCCAATGCGGCGGGTCCCATGCATACGTGCACCTTTACACTTTTATTCATGGGACGCCTCCTTCCTGAGGGCATTGATCTCTCTGGATACCTTGTCGGTCGTCATTTTCCCAAGTACTTTACTGTTTACAATGACTACAGGAGCTATGCTGCAGGAACCGACGCATGCTACCTGCTCAAGGGTGAATTGCTTGTCATCAGTGGTATTTTCCTCATCGGTCAGCTTTAACTCTCTTTTCAGGTTGGTGATGATGCGCTCAGAGCCTTTGACGTGGCAGGCGGTGCCGCGGCAAGCGGTAATTATGTTTTTCCCTCTCGGTTTGAGGCAGAACTGGGCATAAAAAGTAAGTACGCCATAGAAATTGCTTGCAGGGATGCCAAGCTCCCGGGAAAAAATAAAAACCGCTTCTTCCGGAATATACCCGAACGTGTCCTGCGTTTCCTGCAGAAGGGAGATGATATTCCCTTCGTGTTCCCTGAAACCTTGTATTAACGATTGCATCTTCTCTTCCATATGATACACTCCTATAAATTAAATATTTTTATGCTAACATAAGGCGGAAATGTTATTCAATTGAAAGCGGAAGTGGGAATCCGTTATCTGACAGGCCCATGCAAAAATCCGAGTTTATCATTCCGATCGCGGCAGCAATCTATCTGGGGATGTTTATTTTTTTACAAAACTGATATGTTATACATATTGATATAATTTGTGCCGCATGGCATAACAGGCGACAGTCATTTGAAAACGGTCAGACTGACAGAGTTCTGTTTAAATGGCGATAAAAGACGACAAGCATCATAGACTTAAACTCCTCAGAAGCGTATGCGAAGGCGCTCAAAACATACTTATATTAATATATTCAAATCCTGATCCGGACGCGCTTGCCTCTGCCTTTGCGCTTAAAAAGATCCTCGACACTGAGAAACGGAGTGTCAGCATAGGCTATACGGGAGCTGTTGGAAGGCCCGAGAACGCTGCAATGATAAAAAGGCTTAACATACCGGCCTTCCCGGTAAGTGAAAAAGAAGCTGCGCTTGCCGAAATTACAGCTTTGGTGGACGCGCAACCGCAATTCTTCGCCGAGATCAGCCGTCCCCGTTTCGATATTGTAATAGACCACCACCCGCCGACAGACAAGCTGGCGGTCAGGTTTGCAGATATAAGGCCCGACTACCTGTCTACTTCGTCCATAATGACGGAATATCTCAGGGCTGCCGGCGTCCGTCTTACAAAAAATCTCGCAAGCGCCCTTTTTTACGGGATAAAAACAGACACGCGGCATTTTATGGGTGACTTGAGCAATGGCGACGTTGAAGCCATTAAATGGCTCAGCAAAAAAGCCGACAGATATATTGTCGAGCAGATAGAATTCTCTCAGTTCTCCCAGGAAGGGCTTGACTACTTCAGCATTGCGCTCCTCAGAAAACTTTTTGTGAACGGCGTCATGTTCTCGCATTTAGGGCCGGTACCGTTTTTTGATATTTGTGTGCAGGTGGCGGACTTTTTTATCAGGGTCCAGAATGTATCATGGGCGTTGGTTACAGGAGTTATTGGCGACAGACTGGTGGTGATCTTCAGAAATAACGGCATCAAAAAAGACGCGGGGCATCTTGCGCGCAAGGCTTTCAGCCAATTGGGGAGCGCGGGAGGACACAAATCCATGGGACGTGCGGAGATGAGTCAAAAATCCTTGCCCGGAGGGCTTCTTTTGACTGATAACAAAGGGATCGAGCAATTTGTATTGAGTTCACTTGCCCGTGTCAACCCTGTATTCATGCCCATATTAAAATTAATTAGAGCGAGGAAATGAAAGAACTCAGGATGCCTGAGGACTATTATAGGGTATAATACATATGGAATGAAAACATTCGGGCATATAGAAATACCGCTCAAGCGCGTACATATTGAGCTGACTAATATTTGTGACTTCAATTGCATCTTTTGCCCAAAGTCTGAAATGACACGGCCATACGGCTACATGCAGACAGGGTTTGCCAAAGAGATTATTACAGAACTCAAGGCCCGCGGCATCTGCGAAAAGATTACTTTTCATGTCATGGGCGAGCCCACCCTCCATAAGGACTTTTTCGCCATCCTGGACCACGCGGAAGCTGAAGGGATGAAAGCAGGTCTTACTACCAACGGTGGGGGACTCGGAGGTGAGACAGGCAGGAGGCTGCTTGACTATGACCTCCACCAGCTTGATATTTCGCTCCAGACACCCGATGAGCGGTCGTTCGCTTACAGGAAGGCCGGAGCCAGGACCTTTGAATCCTACCTTGAGGGGATACTCGAATTCTTCCGTGCATATCATGTAAAACACGGAGACACCGTATTTAAATTCCGGTTTCTTAATACCCGTTTCAGGAAAAAAACAATGGAGAAGAGGATCGGCGCAGTAGATGTCATCTCTTCTACAGAGCAATTGAGGGAGACATTCGCGTTCTGGGCCGGGCGTATCTATGAACTGTTGGGAGTTCCGCAGGAAGACCGTGATACGGCAATGCGGGGCATTGAAAACCTTGTGTCCTACAAATGGAATGTGGTTGAGATATACCCGAATATTTTTTTTGAAACATATGTGCTGGATGACTGGGGACATGCATTTAATGGTGAAAAAATACGCGAGGCCTGGGGCGGCTACTGTTTCGGGATGCGTGACCACTTCGGCATTCTCTATAACGGAGATGTAGTGCTCTGCTGCATGGATTTTGACGGTAATACGAAAGTGGGAAACCTTTATGACTCATCGCTGTTAGAGATACTTTCATCAGACAGGCTGGGGAAAATAATCGATGGCTTCAGGCACTACAGGCTCGAACATCCTTATTGCAAGCGGTGCCTGGGGAGCAGGAGCTTTGCATCATGGCTTGTCAAGCCAGTGGCTTCTGTCTTGGGGCTGAAGATTTTGAAACCCTTTTTTTACAAACGCACAAAACTCGTGAAGCGTGATAAGTGAATTATTAGTAATCGAGTCAGATAATTTGATTAGCGCTAATACCAGGCATTTTCCTATTAAGGAATTTCACCCGACGAAGTGTACAATGCCGTTAATCAGAATAGAGGGCGCATGCAGTTAAATCCAGGGGAGTATCGATGTCGTGACGGGCAGTTGGAACTCCAAAATGATGTGTACAAGATGTCCCGGTATTTTACTAAGGGTAGGCTGGACCATGCAAATTCGTTGATGAACCGGATTGCCGGAAATACTGAGCAGGCGGACCCATTCTGTTGCCGGACCGAGTGGCAGTTCTCGTTTCACGAAGCTTTCAGCCCTGATCGGAAATTGTATTTCCGTAATTTTGATAGTAGTATGATTGCTTTTGCAGGTTATGAACACCCGAACATCGGGTTTATTCTGGAACCGATCGAGTCAAACTGGTGCTTTGGCAGTCCCTTGCTTGGTTCTGATGCCGTCGAACTGTTAGCAGCGCTATTGCAGGAAGAGCACTTTTGTCATGTCCCGCCATTTGTCCTGCTGAGCGGGCTCATTTTTGGATCACCCTTGTTTATGAACGTCCTGGCGACTTTTAGGAAAAACTTCGAAATTATTCAGTTGGAGCCATCCATTACCCGATGTGCCTCGCTATCCGGGAATGTGGATGGATACTTGTCCAGACGTTCCGCCAAATTCCGCCGGAACATCAGGCATTCAACCTTGCAGATGGCCGACAAAGATGTGGTTTTTGAGCGTTGTCTGCCGGTTTCTATAGAGCAGGCAGATGAAGCTTATGCAAGGATGCTGGCTGTTGAAGAGGCGAGTTGGAAAGGTATAGGACAGTGCGGCATGACTGTTCAGCCCTCCCGTGACTTCTATTGGCTTATGCTCCGTCGACTCAGCCTTTCCGGCAAGGGTAGAGTTATTTTCGCAAAAAATGACAACCGGGACATCGGGTTTATCTTTGGCGGCATTACCGGGCAGTACTATAGGGGCCAGCAGTTCAGCTATGCGGAGGACTGGAGCAGCTATTCTATCGGAAGCCTGCTGCAACTGGAAAAGGTACGATGGATGTGTGAAGAGGGTATAGCCCGATACGATTTAGGGCAAGCCATAGACTACAAGGTTCGCTGGGCGGAATTGGAGTTACAGACTGAGAACATACTGCTGCGTCCTCGTAAGCGGGGGTGTTAACTCCAGACCTATGCGATCACATGCTCAATGGTTAGACTGAAGTATTTTTACAAGGAAGGGTGCTGGCTTTGCGACACCGCTGAGGAGATGCTCAACGGCCTTGCCGAGAAGTACAACCTGAGTATCGAGAAAGTAAATATTACATCTGATGATTCCCTCTACGAGCTTTACCGGTTTGACATCCCTGTCTTCGAGTTCAAAGACGGTACCAGCCTTAATGGGCGCATCAGGAAAAAAGACCTGCTATCAAAACTTGAAGCGAACAAAGAATAGTTTTCAACGTATTTAATTGAGAAGCGCACGATATCACCATTGAGCAGGCCATCAAGAATTGTGATAAAATCAAGGTGAAGCTGCTTGGAGGCAGGGAATGAAAGAATCGATATATCCTGAAACCACCGTTGTCAGTTATTACCCATCAAAACCCAGCCGCGACATAATAGTTCTTGCGCATAAGGGGACGAATGAAGTTTGAGATTTCAAGACATGCGCACGAGGAAATGAATCGCAGAGAGATTCCGTTGACTACTGTGGAATCTGTTATGCAAAATCCGCAACAGATTGTTGACGAGTATGGAAATATGAAGGCATATCAGTCCATAATGGATATAGGCATAGGTAAGGACTATCTTGTCAGGGTTATCGTGAATGATACCATTGACTATGCCAAGGTGGTCACAGTTTACAGAACAGGCAAGATAAGCAGGTATTGGAGGAAGACATGAAAATCACTTATGACCCTGAAGTTGATGTTATGCGTATCATTTTCAGCAGTATGCCGATTGAGGAGAGCGACGAGGAAAAGCCCGGCGTAATTCTTGATTTCGATAAAGATGGAAACGTTGTGGGGATTGAAATACTGGATGCATCGCGGCGAATGGAAAACCCGAGAACTGTTGAATATGCAGTAGCAGGTTGATTGCCCTACCAGCTAAAATCCTGGCCCGTAAGGAATTTCACCCGACCAAAAGTGTTAGTCCACGCAAGTTTTTAGAAAGCCGGATTCTTTTTTTTCACGCTGAATTATAAAAGATTACCGTAGTATGTAGTACAGTCTTTAGACTTGCAATATATCAGGGGGCGAATTGTCAAAAGCAGCCTATACTTCGATAGCCAAGATAAGCCGACCTAAAGTACCGGGGGTCTTGCTTAGGACGAAGCTGTTTGTCAAGATTGATGAGAGCAGAGCGAAGCCTGTTATTTGGGTGTCAGCTCCGGCAGGGTCGGGAAAGACAACCCTTATTGCGAGCTACTTGGACAGCCGCAAGCTACCCTGTCTGTGGTATACAGTTGACACCCGGGATGCTGACCCGGCAACGTTTTTTTATTATATGGGCCTGGCGCAGCAAGAGAAAGTATCCGGCAAAAATAAATCTTTGCCGCTGTTGACCCCAGAATACGTTGCAGGTATCAAGACCTTTACCCGGCGCTACTTCACGAAACTTTTCACAAGCCTGACTGTTCCCCATGCAATCGTTTTTGACAATTACCAGGATGTCTCTCTCTATGCCCCTTTTCACGAGATACTTGCAGAGGGACTTTTACTGATCCCCCGCGGCAGCACAGTCATAGTCCTGAGCCGCAATGAA
>JBEKJD010000063.1:0-12065 GCA_050011415.1 Dissulfurispiraceae bacterium
CCATCCCTGAGAAATGTCCTGCCTGCGGTTCCGATCTTGCGAGGGGGGAAGGCGAGGTTGCCGTAAAGTGCGTTGCCCTTGACTGTCCGGCCCAGGCGCAGGAGAGGATCAGGCACTTTGCATCCCGTGATGCGATGGATATAGAGGGGCTTGGTGAAAAAAACGTCGAGCTCCTTTATGCAAAAGGGCTTATCAAGCAGTTTACCGATATGTATCGTCTGAAGAAAGAGGATATCCTTGAACTCCCGAGGTTTGCCGACAAATCCGCAGGCAACCTGATAGAGGCAATAAAAAAGAGCAGGCACACGACATTGAGCAGGTTTCTCTATGCGCTCGGCATCATGCATGTCGGTGAATTTTCCGCAAAACTGATAGCAAGAAATTTCAGGTCGATTGATGATCTCTGCCATGTGGACGCATTAAGGCTTGGGGGGATCAAACAGATTGGTGAAACGATCGCAAGATCAGTAGCCGTTTTTTTTAACAACGAAAAGAATTTGCGCACACTTGAGGTGCTGAAGAAACAGGGTGTTGTTATAACCAATCCCGATTACCAGGGCGCGAAACAGGAGAAACTCCCTCTTGAAGGGCTTACTTTTGTAGTCACAGGCACGTTGCCCGTACCGAGAAAAGAGGTTGAAGATATGATCGAACGCCTTGGCGGGCACATATCGTCTGCGGTGTCAAAAAATACAAAGTATCTGATTGCCGGAGATGAGCCTGGTTCGAAACTTGAGAAAGCCCGCTCCCTTGGCGTAAAAGTAATTGATTATCATGCCTTTTTCGAGATGACGGGTCATTAGACACCCTCTCCCCTTAAGGGAGAGGATAGTTAGAGGACAGTTAAATGTTCCCCTATTAAAGTTTTTCCACGTTTCTCCGATGAAGATAGACAAGGAAATTACTTTATTGCCAATAATTGACGATGTCACACAAGAAAGCATATACTTTACATAATGAAAAAGGTCTAAAAAGGGATACGGAGGCTATTTGCACAGCTATACCACGACTTAGGAATATTTAAAAACTTTATTTCACCAGGGAGGGTGCCATGATGTTACGAAGAATCCGCAGTATATTTACAAATCGATTATACAGTGTCTTGTCTTTTTTAGTTTTAGGCATTGTAGTGTTTGCGTCTCTACCGGCGTATGCGGTGATCGATCCGGTTACGATCACATCGTCAGTTGGAGGTGGTTTAGGCGGGACAATAACCCCGGGCGGAGTGCAGACGATAAACTCCGGCTCATACGCTACATTCACTCTAAAACCTCAAACGGGCTATAGTGTTGCCTCGGTATCAGGCACTTGTCCCGGAACGCTTTCCGGCTTGACTTTCACGACTGGCCCCATTACAACTCCTTGTTCAGTGGAAGCCAACTTTGTTATCAGCAACGATGTGTTTACGGTCACACCGCCATCAGTGGCAAGCACAATCGGCACACTAAGTCCAAGCACAAAGCAGTCAGTAGCTTACGGAGGGGTAACTTCATTTACACTAACTAAACTGACTGCCGGGTATCAGTTAACAGCGGTAGCAGGAGCAGGGACCTGCCCCTTTGGGTCAATTGTCGGGAACACTTATACGACCGGCCCCATTACATCTAATTGTGCAGTATCACTCAACTTTGTTAACAGCGGCAGCACTTATAATGTTAATGCGAACAATGGGCCAGGAGGGACAGTAAGCCCAGGCTCGGCGGCTGTATATAACAATGCGTACTATAAATTCACACTAACCCCGAATACGGGCTATCACGTCTCCGGTGTAGCACCGACAAACTGTGTCGGAATACTTTCCGGCAACACTTATACTGCCGGACCCATCAACTCTGCCAGTTTATTAACAGTCAGCTTTGCGGCCAACACCTATCTTGCCTCGACATCAGCAGGTGCAGGTGGCACAATAAGCCCAACAAGCAATGATGTAAATTACACCGCAAACAGCGTATTCACAATAACCCCGACGGCGGCCAGCGCTCATATCTACTCGGTAAACGGCTGCGGCGGGTCGTTTTCCGGCAATAATTTGACCGGCGGCAATTGGACGACAGGCAGCATGACATCTAATTGCGCAGTTACGGCCACCTTTGGATATTACGTCACAGCCAATGCAACGACAGGCGGGTCAATAAATGGTTCAACCAATGTGAACGTAAGCTCCGGCTCGAACGCTGCTTTTAATTTCAGTGCGGCGACGAACTATGAATTCTCATCGGTAACAGGAAGCTGCCCTGCCGGCAGTCTTTCCGGCTCTAAATATACGACAGGCGCTGTTACATCTGCATGTTTGTTAACAGCCAACTTTGTGCCTAAAACCAGTCCTTCGGTCAAAGCCACAGCAGCGACAGGCGGGACCATAAGCCCGGGCGCATTGAATGTGGCAAACGGCACGACCGCTTCATTCACTGTAACACCGAAGGCCGGCTATCATATCCTCAACGCGACATGGGGAAACTGCCCACTTGGGAGTTTTGCCGGTAACATGTTTACCGGCGGCACCTGGACGACCGGCGCCATTAACTCGAGTTGTACCGTGGCAGCCAACTTTGCGCTCAACAGCTTTACAGTCACAGCGACGGCAGGGACAGGCGGATCCGTAAATGCTCCAAGCACCGCGACGGTAAACTCCGGCTCTACCGCTACATTCAAATTCAATGTGAATCCGGGCTATACACTCTCTACAGTATCAGGCTGTAACGGGACGCTTACCGGCAATGCTTATAAGACAGGACCCATTACATCTTCCTGTTTAGTATCTGCCGTTTTTGCGGGCACCACTTTCAAGGTCACGCCATCAGCAGGGACAGGCACTGGCGGGTCTATAAGTCCAAGTACAGCGCAGTATGTAGCTAACGGCTCGACCATTTCATTTACAATAACCCCTAAGACCGGCTATAACATTGCCCCGGTACCAACAGGATCAGGAATGTGCCCTGCTGGTAATTTTGTCGGCAACACTTATACGACAGGCCCTATTAGCTCGGCTTGTACAGTAATAGCCGACTTTGTCAACAGCGGCGCTCAATTCCAGGTCACACCGAAAGTGGCGTTTGGCCATGGTACAATAAGTCCGAGCACAGTGCAGTACGTAGATTCAGGTGGGATCACGTCCTTCACATTGGCACCAGGTACGGGCTATGCCACCAACTCTGTAATTGCAACAAACTGCAGCGGGACGCTTTCCGGCAACACTTATACGACCGCCCCTATTACATCTGAATGTTTACTGCAAGCTGTCTTTGCGGCCACCTCTCCTAAGGTCACAGAGTTGGCAGGGATAGGCGGTAAAATAAACGGCGCGAATGCTGTAAATCAGTTCCCATCTTATGGCGAGAGCCTTTATATCACTGTAACTAACAATGCGGGCTATGACATATCCTCGGTAACAGGCTGTAACGGGACGCTTTCCGGCCAGCTTTATACGACAGACCCTATTACCTCTGCTTGTACAGTAACAGCGACCTTTTCGACCTTTAACGAGTACCACACAAACCTATCAGCCAATAGCGCGCCTTCGGGTATTGCGGCAGACACTAATGGAAGCCTCTGGTTTACTGAAACTGCCGGCAACAGGATCGGGCATATCAACTCGGCGAACGGCGCCATCACCGAATTTTCTGCCGGCCTGACATATGGCGCTCCTGTAAGCATTACGGAAGGCCCTGACGGCAACCTCTGGTTTACTGAATCAGATGGGGCGATCGGAAGGATCACCTCGACTGGACTCATTAGCGAGTTTGCTTTCGGTCTCACACTTAACAGCGAGCCTCAAGGTATTACAGCAGGCCCTGACGGCAACCTCTGGTTTACTGAATCTGATGGGGCGATCGGGCGGATATCCCCGACAGCGCCAAATGGGATCACTGAGTACCAGATCCCTTCAGGCGGCAGCGCACCTTCGGGTATAACGGCGGGCCCTGACGGAAACATCTGGTTTACTGAAGCTGCAGGCGCAGGTGGCGTTGGTGCTATCGGACAGATGAACCTGACGTCAAACGTAATCACGGAGTTTTCAGCAGGCCTCACACCTGCCAGTCAGCCTAACAGCATTACGGCAGGGTCTGACGGCAATCTATGGTTTACTGAAGCTGCTGGTGCGATAGGTCAGATCACCCCAGCCGGACTCATTAATGAGTACGCAGTTCTCACAAACCTCAGCAATCCTTCGGGTATAACGGCAGGACCTGACGGCAACATCTGGTTTACTGAAGCTGCAGTTGCGGGCAGTAAGATCGGGCGGATCACCGTTAACGCTACGCCAGTTATAACCGAGTTCCAGGTTACCGCCTCTAGTGCCCCTACGGGTATTGCGGCAGGCCCTGACGGCAACATCTGGTTTACTGAAAATGCACACAGCAAAATCGGACAGTTAGTATTAGAGCCGATAGCAGGCACATATTCGGTTTCCGGCACAATTACGTATGCGTCATTTGGGGGACTTGCGCAGGGGCCGGTATATGTCGGGTTGTTTAGCGCTGAGCCATCGTCTTTCAGCCAGGCATTGTATTCAACCATTGCGGATTCCGCCGGCAGCTATACGATCACAAGCGTGCCTAACGGCTCCTATGAACTTATAGCGATACAGACTCAGAACATAAATGGACCATCATTTACAGACCCGTATGGAGTTATAGCAGTAGATGTAAGTTCATCCTCATTAACCAATCAGAATGTTAGTCTGACCTCCGGAAGCTTTGGGGTATCGAATCCTCTGAGTAATGGGAATGGAACATTAACAGTATGGCAGGGAGGCTCTGGAAGCGGCACTATGACAGTAACAACGGGCTCAGGGTCGCTCAGCCTTGACAGCGGAACAGAGACATGGACAGGGACATTCCCTCCATTCAACACAGTTAAACTTACTGAATCACCGACATTCAGCTCCAGTTTTGGTGGTTGGAGCGGCTGTGACACCTCTGCTTCTACAACTTGCACAGTGACGATGTCAGGGGCCAGGAACGTAAAGGCCACCTTCTTAGCTCCATAACAACAATGTCTCCGTTAATGTTAACGAATATAGTTAACATTAACGGAGGCCAGGAATAGAGCCGCGCCATACACTAATCAGTATGGCGCGGTTTTTTTTACGGGGGATTGTCTCGAAAGCAAATCATACGTCATACCCGCGAAGGCGGGTATCCACTTCGAAGAATGGATTCCCGCTTAAACACTGCGGGAATGACGGCTTCCGGGTGCCTTAATGTCCCTTAGTGAGGGGATTCCAGCCTGTCTGGAATCCTTGCCGTGAATGATAGATTGCGGACAAGCCGTAATGACAAGTAAAGTGTTAAAATACATGACACTATCATTTATAGCGCTTATTTGCCTGTTGCCCGCTTTAATAATTGCTGAGCTTGCAGGTTATCAGGCTTTATCCTTAATCCCGCTGTTAATTCCTGGCGCGCATTTTCCATTTGACCCATATCATAATAGACAAGTCCAAGATTAAAATGGGCCGCAGCATTATCAGGCCTTAGTTGAACGTCGATCTGCAGGTTTCTGAGGGCATCGGCAAACATCCCCTGCATCCGATAGAGTCTGGCAAGATCACTGTAAGCATCTGCATAATCAGGCTTCAGCTTTATGGCGATATTATACTGCTCCAAAGCCTTGTCAGGCATGTTCTCGTTCTGGTAGACGAGGCCGAGATTATAATGTGCATCGGGATCATTAGGCGCCAACTTTAGAGCAATAAGAAATTCCTCTTTGGCTCTGTCGAGCATCATGAGAGATTTATAGGTGACCCCGAGATTAAAGTAGGCATCCTCATATTCAGGCTTCAGACGTATGGCTGTCTGTATTTCACTGATTGCATTATCGAACTGCTTCTTGTTCATGTACTCAAACCCAAGGTTATTGTACGCCCGTGCATTTCCGGGGCTTTTGCTTACCACATCCTGCCATAGACTTACTCCATCCTGCCGGACCATGTTCCTCGCATAGGCAGCGAATGAGAAGGCGATGGTAATTAAGGCAAAGGCTATTGTCACAGCCTTTGCGGGGATCCCGTCATTGTCACCCCCGAAAGTCTGCGACTTTCCAGGGACCCCGTCATTGCCACCCCCGAAAGTCTGCGACTTTCCAGGGACCCCGTCATTCCGGCTTGTCCGGAATCTGACCGCTAATTTGTCCGCCACGACAAATGCCGATGTTGTCACAGCAATTAAGGCCCCGGCCAGCGGCAGGTAAAGCCTGTGCTCGAAAATCACATCCGCTATGGGAATAAAGCTTGATTCCACAGAAAGCGTAATAAAAAACCAGAGTATCCCAAAACCAATCAACCTAAAAGCAGGCTGAGGTTGAGGTTGAGGAACAGCCAACAGAGATTCCTCCGTCTTAACCTTAACCTGCTTTATTATAAGATATACTCCAAGTCCAAATAACAAAGACAGAAATACAAATGACAAAAACACGGGAAGCTCGAAAAGCGAGTGGTATACGGGATAGTCATAATCGAGGTTTTGGTTTACTGGGAGGAAAATGAGCCGTATGTATGTCGTGATAACCCGCATCTGAGTCATGAGATAATCCCACCTCGGAAGGTGAGTCTGCGCCCTGAGTCTCTCGCTCAGGTCCGAGATAATCTCGCTAAGGGGCCTGTCTGTGCCAAGGATGGCCGCAGGAATTATCAGCATGGTAAGCAGTATGGGGAGTAAATAAAGCAGCCGCGGAGACAGAAGGACACGGCGAATCGGTGAATCGGGGACACGGGGAGAAGTAGCACTAAAGAAACAAAACTCATAGAGAATGATAATAATAGGCAGCGTGAAGGCTGTCTCCTTTGTCTTCATCGCGAGGACGGCGGAAAGAAAGGATATTGCAAAAAATATGAAACGTGACTTTTTCCCGATTCTCCGATTCTCCGATTCTCCGATTCTCCCTTTTATGTACATGACCACCGACAGCAAGTAAAACATGGCTGCAAGGGATGCGAACCTCTGGACTATATATGTCACGGCCTGTGTCTGCAAAGGATGGACTGCAAAAAGCAGTGAGGAGAAGAGGGCAATCCAGGCAGGATTGCCTGAAGTTGAGAAGTTGAGAAGTTGTGAAGTTGTGAGTTTTTGCTCACCTTCACAACCTCTCATCTTCTCATCTTCATTCTTTTTCCCCGTGAAAAACGGTGTTCTGAATGTCAGCGTTACAAGGAAATACACCAGTATCGAACTTAAAATATGAATTGCAAGATTGACTATGTGATACCCGGTTACGTCCAGTCCTCCGAAATGATAGTTGAGCGCAAATGAAAGATAACCTATGACCCTTCTTGGGTTGTAGTCATAACCTTTTTGGCTTGAAATGAAATTGCCAAGGTTTTTTATAACAGAGTTATCTTTTATATTTACCATGTCGTCGAAATGAAAGGGCACATGGAACGTATTGGAATAAGCTATCAGCGCAACTGCTGCAATGAGAAGCACTTTAGGCCATAAAGAACGTGAAAGGTGAAACGTGAAACGTGAAAAAAACCGTGAAGGGACAACATCATTCACTGCTTTTTTTCTTATTTTATCTTTCCTTTTCACAATTCACCTTTCACTTTTCACCTTTCACGTTCTACGGTCATTCCAAATTCTAACATCAAAGGATGATTCCGGACAAGCCGGAATGACAGCCCAAAGCCTTCGACTTTTCGTGGACCCCGTCATTCCGGCTCGTCCGGAATCCTTGCAGGGATTGATAGACTCCGGACAAGTCAACAGTACCAACAGTAGGTGCATTAGGCAGGTGCTCTTAAGCACCGGAATGACAAAATTAAAACACTAAAGCCATGACGCACACTCATGTTAACTGCAAAAATACCGATAAAATATTAGCAGTCAATTTTATGACAGGGAAATTTTTTGCCGGGTGTCAAGCATCAGGAAAAAACTGCACCTAACTATCAGGAATATCCCGTTATTCCAATAAGTTTGCAAGGGCAGTTTATGGGCATGTTATTTGCTTATTAATAATGGTGAAGTTGAAAGGTAAGAAGGTCCTTGTCACCGGGGCTGATGGTTTTATAGGCAGCCATCTTGTTGAGGCGCTCTTGGAAGAGGGTTGCAATGTCAGGGCCTTTGTCTTTTATAATTCATTTAATTCATGGGGATGGCTGGATTCATTCCCGAAGCGGCAGTTGAGTGGTATAGAAGTATTTGCGGGAGACGTCAGGGACCCAAATGGTGTCAGGGCTGCAATGAAAGATATGAATGTTGTTTTCCATCTGGCAGCGCTTATTGGTATCCCTTTTTCATATCATTCGCCCGATTCATATGTGGATACGAACATTAAGGGGACCCTCAATGTACTGCAGGCTTGCAGAGATTTTGGTGTCGAAAAGGCGGTTGTAACCTCAACGTCGGAAGTATACGGGACCGCGCAGTATGTTCCGATCGACGAGAGCCATCCATTACAGGGGCAATCGCCATATTCAGCGTCAAAGATAGGGGCGGACAAGATTGCCGAATCGTTTTTCAGGAGTTTTAATTTGCCGGTTGTTACTGTAAGACCGTTCAATACCTACGGGCCCCGGCAATCCGCGAGGGCTGTAATCCCGACAATCATAACGCAGCTTCTTGCCGGAAATATTAAAATAAAACTTGGCTCTTTGCATCCGACGAGAGACCTTGTCTATGTCAAAGATACGGTAAGAGGGTTTATTGAAATTGCATCGTCGGACAAGGCGGTGGGGGAAGAAGTGAATATTGCCACCCGGAGAGAGATATCCATTGGTGATCTGGCGCACATGCTTATTCAAATGATCAATCCTGATGCGAAGATCGCGAATGACAGAATTCGCCGGAGGCCGCTAAAAAGTGAAGTGGAGCGCCTGCTGGGCAGTAACTCGAAGCTTGCCAAACTGACCGGCTGGAAACCCAGTTGCACACTCGAAAAGGGATTAAAAGAAACGATAGAGTGGTTTGGAAAAAACCGGAATGCTGAACATTATAAGTGCGGCATTTACAATGTCTGAAAAGATATATCTGGACGCTCCAAATATCGGCGACGTTGAGAAAGCTTATTTAAACAGGGCACTCGAAAGCGGTTATGTCTCTACAATCGGACCGTTTGTGCCGGAATTTGAAGAGCGGTTCGCCCGTTACCTGTGCATGGAGAAAGCGGTTTCAACACAGAGCGGCACAGCGGCCCTTCATATGGCTTTATATGAGTTGGGAATAGGACCGGGAGATGAAGTGATCGTTCCGGCCCTGACATTTGTGGCAACAGTAAATCCTGTTATGTATGTGGGGGCGAAACCTGTTTTTGCGGATGTCGATTCCCGGACCTGGAACATCGACCCGGCGGAAATTGAAAGGAATATTACGGAAAGGACCAGGGCGATAATACCCGTGCACCTCTATGGCAATCCCTGCAACATGGGAAAAATTATGAGTATTGCGGAGGAACGTGATATATATGTAATAGAAGATGCCACAGAAAGCCTTGGAGCGAAATATGAGGACAGATTTACCGGGACTTTTGGGGACTTCGGATGTTTCAGTTTCAATGGCAACAAGGTCATGACCACCGGCGGCGGCGGGATGATCGTGGGTAAGGACAAAGGGAGAATGGGGCATATAAAGCAACTGGTAAATCAGGCGAGAGATGAGGAGAAAGGTTACTACCACCAGGAAATAGGGTTCAACTACAGAATGACAAATTTAGAAGCCGCATTGGGCCTCGCGCAGATGGAAAGGGTGGATGCTTTTCTGGCAAAAAAAAAGGTTTTTAATAAATTATACAGGGACGGGTTGGCAAGCATGGAGTCTGTTATTTTTCAGGATGAATATGACGGCGCAGAGAGCTCCTGCTGGTTATCATGCATAAGGTTTAAAAAAGAAACCGACATATCCGGCTTGCAGGCAAAGCTGAAAGAAAAGGGCATACCTTCCAGAAGACTCTTTATGCCTGTCACGGAGTTTCCTCCTTATAAAGCAGCTGATAATACCGCGCTGAAGAATACCTATGACATATATGATGAAAGCCTTTGCCTGCCAAGCTCCACGCTCAATGACGAAGATGCTGTCCATTATGTATGCGGTATAATAAAGGAATCGGTTTCATGACGACAGAAGATATAGTCTTAATAGGCGGAGGCGGACATTGCAAGGCATGTATTGATGTCATAGAAGCTGCAAATAAGTTCAGGATAGCCGGTATTGTAGATATGAAGGAAAAAAAAGGCACGAGTGTCCTGGGATACAATATATTTGCCGACGATGAGGACCTGCCGGCATTAGTGACTGAGTACAGGAATTTTTTTATTGCTGTCGGTCAGACAGGCCCCTCAAACAGAAGACAACTTTTGTTTACTGCTTTAAAAAAATTGAATGCTTATTTGCCTGTTATTATTTCTCCATATTCATATATATCGAAATATTCGGAAATTGCTGAAGGGACAATTATAATGAACGGAGCGCTTATAAATGCAGGCGTCCGGATTGGAAAGAACTCTATTATAAACACCGCTGCCGTCATTGAGCACGATTCAGTGATAGGAGATCACTGTCATATTTCAACCTGTGGTGTTGTAAACGGAGGATGCCGTGTCGGAGAAGGGGTGTTCCTCGGAAGCAATAGCGTGATAAGCAACAATCTTATCATAGCCGCAAAATCAATAATCGGCGCCGGGTCGGTAGTCATAAGGTCTGTTGAAGATAGCGGGACCTATGCCGGCGCCCCTCTCAGGAAGATAAAATAATGGGGAAGGTTTTTATTATTGCCGAGGCAGGCGTCAATCACAACGGCAGCCTGGATATTGCAAAAAAAATGATAGGGGCGGCTTCCGAGGCCGGAGCTGATGCGGTCAAATTCCAGACTTTCAAGGCTGAAGATGTGATAAGCAGGTATGCCCCCAAGGCTGAATATCAGAAGAAGGCAACGGACAAAAACGAATCCCAGCTTGAGATGATAAAGAGATTGGAATTGGACAGTAAGGCACACGGAATTTTGATTGAGCATTGTAGAAGGAAAAAGATAATGTTTCTTTCCACACCGTTTGATCTAAACAGCATTAATCTGCTCAATAAACTTGGACTCAGGATATTTAAGGTCCCGTCAGGAGAAATCACGAACCTCCCGTTTTTGAGAAAAGTCGGGTCCTTGCGCAAAAAGGTCATTCTTTCCACGGGTATGGCGGATTTGGGTGAAATAGAGGATGCACTGGACGCGCTTATCAAAGCTGGAACTGATAAAAAGGATTTAACTGTTTTGCATTGCAATACGGAATATCCAACACCCAAAGGTGACGTAAACCTGAGGGCCATGCTGTCCATAAGGGAGGCCTTTAAGGTAAACGTGGGATATTCGGACCACACCCTTGGGATAGAAATTCCGGTTGCGGCAGCAGCTCTTGGGGCCGCAGTGATAGAGAAGCATTTTACTCTGGACAAAAATATGCGGGGGCCTGACCATAAGGCATCTTTGGGGCCTGGTGAACTGAAGGCTATGGTTGAAGCCATAAGGAATATAGAAACAGCGCTTGGCGACGGAATTAAAAGGGTGTCTCTTTCAGAGGTGAAGAACAGGGCCATTGCCCGTAAAAGCATTGTGGCGTCAAAAAATATTAAAATGGGAGAAATACTTTCTGAAAGGAATATCACTGCCAAAAGACCGGGGACAGGGATAAGTCCGATGGAGTGGGACCAGGTGATAGGAAGGGTTGCAAAAAGGAATTTTGTAATCGATGAACTTATAGAATTATGAAAAGAAAGATTTGCATTGTTACAGGTTCAAGGGCTGAATATGGCCTGCTGAAACCCTTGATGGAAGAAATCAAGGTCGATGCCTCTCTCTCATTGCAGGTAATAGTTACAGGGATGCATCTGTCTCCTGAATTTGGATATACCTATAAGGAAATAGAAAAAGACAAATTCCGGATTAATGAAAAGATCGAGATTATGTTGAGTTCCGATTCTCCGGTCGGCATATCAAAGTCTATGGGACTTGCTTTGGGCGGTTTTGCTGAGGCTTATGGACGGTTGTCCCCTGATATAGTCGTTGTCCTTGGAGACAGGTTCGAGATATTCAGCGCGGTTGCGGCGGCGCTTGTCAGCAGGCTTCACGTTGCCCATATCGGC
>JBEKJD010000064.1:0-12007 GCA_050011415.1 Dissulfurispiraceae bacterium
GGACCGCTGCCCGGCTTGCCATAGCCGGCAATATTATTGATTTCGGAATATTCAGTTCCGTCGACATTGTCGGCACTATCGAACGTGCCCTGAGCGGCCCCATTACCATTGACCACTACAGCCGGTTTAAAAGTGCGGTGGACGGCCACTCGAACGTGTTTTACCTGCTCGACAACTCAGGAGAGATAGTCTTTGACAGGCTGCTCATCGAGGTGCTGGTGAAAATGGGGAAAAAAGTAAAGGCAGTAGTGAAGGGCTCTCCGGTGCTGAACGACTCGACCGCCTATGATGCCGCAGAAACCGGATTGACGGAGATATGTGAGATTGTGGATAACGGGTGCGACTGCATAGGAACTATCCTGGAAATGACCTCCCCTGATTTTAACCGTATGTTCGACGATGCTGATTTTATCATCAGCAAGGGTCAGGGCAATTTCGAAACCCTCGCTTGTCCGGACAACAGCGATCAGTGCCGTAAGGAAATTGTTTTTCTCCTGCAGGCAAAGTGTGATGTGGTATCCAAAGAGCTTGGACTATCAAGAGGTTCTATGCTTTTGCTGTCGTCAGGGTGTCTTCCCTAACCGACTGGATGATGATGATTGACATTTTAATGGATTGGAATATATTATATCTGTCACGTCGGTCTTTATTGCGGCTACGATCTCTACAGTGATGGCCCCTGCAATGTATGCAGAAGGAGGCCAAAGGAGAATAGTATGCATGAAACACCATCATTTTTAGAGATGTTATGGCCATCTATAGAACACGTAAAAGACCATAACACTTTTGTCATTGTCTTGCATTCCTGGCTCGCGATGATCATTGTCATCGGTATTGCATTGGTCTTAAGAAACAGACTCAGTCTTGTCCCTTCCGGTCTGCAGAATGTAATGGAAAGTCTTGCTGAATTCTCGCTTAACCTTTCGGATTCCATAATCGGCAACCACTGGGGAGTCAAGTTTTATCCGCTTGTCGGCACGCTGCTCCTTTACATCGGTCTTGGAAATTTTATGGGTCTTATTCCCGGCTTTGAATCACCCACGAGCAATATTAATATGACCGCTTCGATGGCGATCCCGGTATTTCTTGCCACTCATTATTACGGTATAAAGGTGCACGGTTTTAAATATATATATCATTTTCTGGGGCCGATAAGGTCCATTGCTGCATTGCCGCTCATGATACTCATGTTCTTCATTGAACTCATCGGCCATCTTGTGCGTCCGATAACGCTATCTGTCAGGCTTTTCGGCAACATGATAGCAAAGCACATGATTCTCGTGATTCTCGGTATTCTGGTCCCGGCAATTGTTCCAGTTGCCATTCTCGGTCTTGGAGTAATTGTCTGTGTGATACAGGCATATGTGTTTATGCTCCTTACCTGCTTATATTTGGCTGGTGCGGTTGAAACTGCTCATTAAAATATTTTTATAGAAAGGAGGAAAGTATATGATGAGGAAGCTGATTTCTTTTGGACTTGTAGTGCTTCTTGCGCTTGCGATGTTTGCCCCCCTTGCGCTCGCTGATGAGGCTGCTCCTGCAGCCGACGGTTCACATTCCGGCAGAGGCATTATCGTGGTTGGCCTTGGTCTTGCCATCGGACTTGCTGCTCTCGGAACAGGCATTGGTCAGGGTCTTGGTTTGCAGGGTGCGACTGAAGGTGTTGCAAGGAACCCCGGAGCATCAGGCAAGATTACCACAACCCTTATTATCGGTCTTGCCATGATCGAATCTCTTGCTATTTACGCGCTTGTTGTCGTGCTTATTATTCTCTTTGTTAATCCTTTGAAAATTTAATACCACTTTTTTTAAGACCGGGGACTCCTTCAGGAGTCCCCATTATTATTTTGTGCACAATCCTTTCCTGATCCTTTCAGTTATTTTTCTGCCTGTAAAACGATGACTTGTACTGGTCCGGTTCAAACGATATGAGCCTGACTATAGTGCAGAAAGGAAATCTCTTTGCAATTTCTTCCTCAGATACCCGCTGGTCGTAGCCGAGGGCTAGCACATCAGGTTTGAGCTCCTGAATAATCTGGAAGATGTCGGTATCGAGATTGCCTAAAATCACAAGTTCAGGGATGCCGGATTCCTCGACATTCCGTTTCCGTACCTGCTCACTATGGGTTGGCAGGAAGCCTTTAATCCTTTTTACGGTTTCATCCCTGGCAACTATAACTGTCAAGGCTTCACCCAATGTTTTGGCTTGCCTGAGAAAGTCTCTATGCCCCGCGTGAAAATGGTCAAATGTACCAGCGCAGACAACCCTTCGCTCCATGATCCAATTCAGTCCTTTAGCCTTTCCATGCTTCTAACGTCTCTCTTTGCCTCTTCCTTCTCTTCCTTCACGCCATCCTTTATCTTGCTCCCAGTGTTTATTTTTCTCCCAACCTCTCCAGTTCTTTTGCAGTTGCCCGTGTGGGATAGGGCTGATTCCGCGTATTCTATCCCGATACCCGTGCGGTAGTGCCATCAATGCATGTGGCACTCTCCCACCAACGACATAGGTCCACGGACCATTATATCTACCTGCTCTGTACCAACGCCCTTCGAAGGGGCGCCACCAGAAGCCGCTGTAAAACATAATGTCCGCATCAATGCCAGGCACCATGTAAACATACGTTCCTGGTATGACAACCACGTCAGGTGCAGCAGCAAAAGCATATGGCGGTGGAGGCGCAGCCACTTCTACTCCTATGTTTAAATTCACTCCTGCACTACTTTGGGTCGTGAATCCTGTTAATACCAACAGCAAAACTCCCAATACCCAAATAAATGAATTTCTTATCCTCATAAAAAAAACCTCCTTGGTGACGGTAAAATTCTATAGAAAAGACATATTTTAACGTTACAATATGGAAGTGCTTTTGTCAAATTTGCTGCGTCAGAAGATTTTGTTGGAAACCATGACGTGAAATGTGGTATTTTATAAGACGTTGGGGCTGTAGCTCAGTTGGGAGAGCGCTTGAATGGCATTCTTAACAAAACAACACCCGCAATCCTTTGAAATTCCTTGCAAACCCGCTTAAATACTGGATTTGAGGCCGTTTTACTACCTTTTATACTGCTTCATAATATTTATTATTACTACTACTTTTTTCTTAGTTTTAGCACAATTTTAGCACAGTGTTTCTTTGGGCGTTTCCCGTTGGGATCGGCGCTACTGCTGATGAGCCACGGTAAAAATGTGTCTCAGCCTATTCGGGCAGAGTATCGCACTAACGCAACGTCCAAGGCAACAATCTCGAGGAAATGTAAAACAGACTGCCTATTACGCTTCGGGATCGGCTGCGCCGTACCTCTCCTCTCCATACGACAGACTGTTTCACACGCGGCATGATCCGCCGGACTCCAACCGTCTCACCACTCCGCGCATCTCCGGGCAAGACCGTTTCCGTCCATCTCGATATCCCTCTTCCCTACTCTTCCCCCCCCCCCAGGGACGCATCCAGGAGCCGCAGGCCCCTGGACCCCGCGCCCAGGACAACAGCACGCCCGGCAAATACTGCCTAACGTGTCTCGCTATCAAGCGTCAAGACTCCCGCAGCAATGAATTCAAATAATTAATAGTTGACTCAAACGATGATCGAGCTTCTTTTTCACCGTACATATTATCTGACATTGAATCAACTATGACATCGTATGTCATGTCAATAGCGACAGCAACCTTATTTTTCATCTCAGGAAAGAGCCGTACTAAGACATTTCTTTTCTGAGATTTGCCTTTGATGTCTACATTTTCTTCAAAGCTGAAAGTTGAATTTTCTTTTTCATATTTGTATTTATTAAGAGACCTCTGAAGACGCCCAACAGCTACTTCAAAGCTTACATTGTAAGTTTTTTCAGTTTTAAAAGGACTCCCCTTTCTTACTGAATATCGATTGTTAAGTTTACGTTCTGCTTCTTGAGCGATTTGAGCAACATAAGAATTGTAATCTTCTTCTACGATGGATTCCGGTTTCGGCAATAAATTAGCTGTCGAATTCATAAGAGTAATAAACTGTTCTCTGTTACAGAGGTTATACCGATTATTCAATTTATTCGTATTATTCGAGGCTGTTACTGTTTCCTGACCAGAAGTGGTGAATTCATTAAGTGATAAATATGTCGTACGGCCATCAGGGACAAGTGCTATTTCAATTGCGGCGTTACATAAATAAGCCCAATAAAAAACACAATGGTAATACTCGTTATTTTCTTCGAAATTCCTACTTATTTGTGTGTTTATAATCAGATGGCCATTTGCTACGTTGTAATCAAATGATAATTTGGGGTCATTAGATCGATTGTATCTACTTGGCGGCAACACTAAATTTCCGGCGTCGTTGTATAAAGCCTTCTTCAGGCTGTCAGCAACCTTATAAAGAATCTTGTCACCTGAATAATCGAAGGTTACTGATTCACCATATTGCTTCGTCCTGCTGTCAAATAAGCTTTTAATATACTTCTCGGCGACTTCATCCGACATATAATTTGCTTTTCTTCTAACGTCGTCATAAATTGCGTTTTGCGACTTTGACATGGAATATGGAGTTACTTCGCCAATGCGCAACGGCGAATCAATCTTTACCTCCTGAGGTACACACCCAGTAAAGCTCATAATTGACACAGCAATAATGCACAATAAATAAAGTCTTCTTCTTAATCCCATAATTCGCCCCCTTAAATATAATTTATGCGCAAGCATCATCTTGGTTTATAAAGCCTGCGCTAATATAACACAGACGAACTCCCGCCGGGAACGCATTGCTTAGAAGCACCTCCTGTCGGCCAGGGAGCCGACCCCCTGGACCCCGGCCACTCAGTCAATAGCATTTCGTCTATCACTCCATAGAGGCATATAGTTGTAAATCCCTTTTTCGCACTCTTCGGAAGTCGCTAACAAAAGTCACGCCATCGCCTTACTCTGTCATGCCTTTTGACGCTCCAATTGTTTTATTAAATTCCCTCTCATTTCATTCGCTGTCAACTTCAAAGGGAATCCTTGAGGCTTCCCCGCTGTCAAGGGTGCTTGCAATATGTGAAAGCACCCCCGCCACCGGGGGAATGATTTTAGAGAAAAAAAGAAAAGGAGAAAAAAACAATGACGACATTAAACAGAAAATTGCAGAGAGTAACAGCAGCGGCTTACAGAGGCCGGAATATCATTATTCAGCTTGAGCCACCTTCAATTATCAGAGTGAAAGAGAAAGGGCGGCGCACATGGTATGAAACAACCGTGGAGGCCGTTTTCAGTATGGCCGGAAAACAGCACGCAGACAGGATGAGGAAGGAAAGGCGAGAGAAAAAGTGAGGCAAAGCAATTATGAATAAGGACAATCAAAAAAGGGTGCAACTGTCCTCAGTTGCTCTTTTTATCTCAAATTGATATCATAAAATAGAGCGCAGGAATGAGTAAAACAGAAAAGCTATTAAACAGGTTTTTATTGAAGCCAAAAGACTTCACCTATGAAGAATTAAAAAAGCTTCTGGCATCTTTCGGCTATAAAGAAGAAAGAGCTGGGAAAACGGCGGGATCAAGAGTGCGCTTTATAAATGTCGCGTCGGGGCATGAAATCAAGCTACACAAACCGCATCCGAAGCCATTTTTAAAGCCGTACCAGCAGGAACACATAGAGGAAACTTTAAGAAAGGAAGGACTGATAAAATGACAACAGCACGTGGAGTGATGGAGCATAAGGGCTATACCGCTGTCATTCATTACAGCGATGAAGATGAAATATTTTACGGCAAGGCAGAGGGCATAAGAGATCTAATCTCTTTTGAGGGCAGAAGCGCTAAAGAGCTTAAAAAGGCTTTCCGGGAATCTATAGACGAATATTTAGAGGATTGTAAAAGGGAAGGTAAAGAGCCTGACAAGCCGTATAAGGGCTCATTTAATGTCAGGGTAACTCCGGAGCTTCATTCACGTATTGCGATAACGGCAACAAAACGCGGAATAACTCTCAATCAGCTTGTCAAATCCGCCCTGGAAAAAGAAGTGGCACATCGTTAAAGCAGTTTAATATCAAATTAGAGGTTGACCGGAAAACGTGAAAAGTAGATACGAAATAATAATTTACTGGAGTGCCGAAGATCGGTCATATATTGCAGAAGTCCCAGAATTGCCAGGTTGCATGGCCGATGGAAAGACGTATCAGGAAGCCCTTTCAAATGTTGAAATTATTATACAAGAGTGGATTGATACAGCAACGGAACTCAAGCGGCCAGTACCGCAGCCCAAAGGAAAACTTATGTATGCCTAATGGCGTAGAGAGAGGTACATAAAATGGCTAAAACAAAACCAACAATAAAAGAGATTATAGCTTTTATCGAAAAAGAAGGCGGACAGAAAATAACCGAAGAAGACAAAAAAACTGACTGGTACAAGTTCGCAAGTAAGAAGCCGTCCTGCTTTAAAAGCAAGATGGTCCACAAAAGAGCAGTGTAACGATCTCCGATAGGGCGGGCAACGTCATTGTCCGCCATGACATGCCTTCCTTAATAAAAATATCTCTTGACATTTTTCTGGAATAAATTAATATAAACCTATAGTTACAAGACATGGGGTGAATATCACGCTTATATGGAGGTTGAATGAAACTGAAACTGTTGCTTTGCGTATTTGCAATTTTTGCTTTTTCTGCAGTGGCTGCTGCCGACGAGCTAAGCCAGATAAATACTGCCCATTGCAACGATTATAAATTGGGTTCGATAGATGGAATGATTAAGGCTGGAGGTTTCTTCGCACTTGTTGAGGGGTCCGGGGATAACAATTGGATTTTAAAAAAAATAGATACTGCTCCCCTGAATAGAGAAAACACATCTCAAGAAATACTTTTTATTAATAAAGCGATTAGTTATGTAGCTCCGAATTACAGTTATTTCCGGGCTATTATCAATCCTTACGGCATGCCACGGCCCCTATGGCGGTTTGATTGTAATAGTGAAGATATGGAATCACAAACGTATAATCCGTGCAATAGCAAACTTATGGGACGGCTCATGCCGATTATTGGAGATTACGAAATTGACAGAGGTAAAATTCTGGATGTAATAAGACAGACCCAGCTGATAGAAAGGATAAAAGAAAGGCAAGATCAGATTTATGCTCAAGAGGCCCAAGCTCAGGCTGAACTGAAGGAAAAGGCAAAAGAAAAACAAGCTCAAGAAGCTCGAGCTGCAGCAGAATGCGAATTAATGAAACATACGGCTCAGGAATTTCTCGATAAAATTAAAGTATTCCCCTTATTAAGTAATAAAAGCGGATTCGATGCCCCTCAATCTTATAGCGACTTGGTCAATGTGACTAAAAAGATAATGTACGGTTTCCATGCCTGCGATGATAAGCTTGAAGATTTAGATTTCTTGATTATGTTATCTAAAGATAATTCAGATTTTGAGCTTGATATTGAACCGTCGAGATATCACATTAAATACTCGACAGATGAATATAAAGTCACGCCAATTATCACAATTAAAGCAAAAAATTTCACGGAAGTATATCCACAATACTCAAATCAAGATAAATCTTTACGGGTTGAATTTGACAGAGGAAAGCTATGGCTCACAAATAAAACTGACAATTTTCTGCAGATTAAATCTATCTCTGTTTATTATAACGGAGAAATATCAGGCTTAAAGCTGGGAGATACCGCAATTGAATTGCCGCCACAGGCAACCAGGAAAGAGCCGCTATTAATTGATACGCTGGCATCAAATGACGTTAAGGTTCAAGCGTCATATCATGTTTCAAAGGAATCGGCTATGACCGCAAAAATATTATTTGGATTTGCCATAAAATATATGGTGGTCGAACAAAATATTGATAAGACACTATTCAAGCAGAAAACATATAACCTGTATGATGTTATCAGCAAAAAGACTGACTGATAAAGGCTTGCAAGCAAAAGGCCATCGCGCTTTAAAAGCAAGAGGGCTCACAAAAGAGCAGTTTAACCATCTTGCCGGGGCACGCTTCGCTCTTCGTTGTGCGATTACCAAGTAGAAAATATTTCTTATTGCCAGCTGCTACTGAGTTTGTTTGCCCACCGGATGACCAAAGGCTCCGCAGAAGCCTACGCTGCTAATTCCATCAGCTCGCCACGCCATACACTTAGAGGCAATACAATTTACGTTAGTATCTTTTCTGTTATAGCTGCAGGCAGACTGACTGGGGCCGCTGACCATATCAAGCAATGCCCTTGCCAAAGGACACCACTTTTTTGAAGCCTCTTCATCGGTTAAATACATAATTTCCTCCCTTATTTCTTTCGCTCAGACCGGAATCCCGGTCTTACGGGCCGCCGGACTTGTCCTCTACCTTAATATATTGTTTAACTACCTCTTCAATGTGGTCTATCATTACATCCCATTGGGCAGGAGTAAGCCCTGATACTCCCGGCGCAAATGAAAAGTGTATTTTTTTTAGTGGATATTCTCCTAATACCTTAAGACTATCAGGCATATAATCAGCTGGAAGAAGATAATAATCAGGGGACCTGCCAAGCGCCAGCGCTAGGGCGATTACCTTTTGTCGCGACAGGATACCTTTGCCAGCAAGCGTAGCTTGAAGCGTTGCCTTATCTATGCCAGCTTTTTTATAGAATTTGCGGTCCAGATCCTGACCTCCCAAATCTTTTTTCAGTTGTTCCAGGAAAGGCGCAGGCATACCTTTTTTGGCAGTAGCTAAAGAATCCTTTTGTAATTCTCTGAAAAGTGATTCTATATCGGCGCGTTCAACTGTCCAAGACTGAATTTTTTTCAGTAGTTCTTCTGTCAGGATTCTGGAAGTGACTGAGAATGATGGAGCTTTGTCGAATACAATCAGGCCTGTAAGATCAAGTCTCTTTTGCATTTCTTGGAGGCCAGTAGTATCGCTGATTTTGTCAATTGTTCTGCGCAGCTTTCTACGAAAGATAAAATAATTCAGATCCGCATCTTGTATTGCAAGGGCAACAATATATGGCTCACCGGCATCACTGTGGCGGGCAAGTTTATTCCTCCAAAAAGGCGGCAGTTGAAGGTATATAAAATCAAGTTGCTGATTTCCTTCAGCGAGAAGATAAATCAAATCAAAATTCGGTCCCGACAATGTCTCCGGCAAGGACATCTTAATAAGTTTTTTTGCGCGAAATGGATTTACGCTCTCTCCACGCAAATATAGCGGATTGACGTTAAGCAGTGGCGCTATTTTCAACATCGTGTTAAGCGAAAGAGTAGATTTCCCGCTCTCGAATCTGGAGAGGGCTACATGCGATATATTCGCGGCCGCTGCCGCGTCAATTTGTTTGACTGCTTGTGCCTCGCGCGCCATTTTAAACAAGACATTAGGCTGAGTAAGCATGAAGTTATGATAGCACGCAGAATGTTGTATAGCAATATGAAACTATAAAGGTGTAAATATTAACTGTAAATATTAACTTGACAACGCAAAACTGGTATTGTAATATGTAACCTAATTATGGAATAATGTAACCATTCGGAGCGAGAAGGAGATAAAATGGATGATCTAATAGACGTATCAACCGTCGCAAAAATTTTAAAAATGAGCAAAGCCGGAGTCTTCGGGCTGGTACACAAAAAAAAGATAAATTGCATAAAATTGAGCCGCAGGTGTCTCAGGTTCGATCGCCATGCCATCCAAGAATGGATTAATAGTAAAACCCAGCTGGCCTGCGAGCAGCCGATAGAACCTAAAACCCCGACTACCCCAACGAAGCGGCGATTGCCAAGCAAAAAAAATGGAAGGCAATCAGGCATAAACGCTCTTGTTGAGAGGGTAAAAGCGGAGGTGCTCAAACCATGAAAACTCATCAAAAAAGGGTCGAACACATAGATGGCTGAACTTAACTGGATCAAGCTTCAATTAACTTTTTTTGATGATGAAAAGGTGAAAATTATTGAAAGTTTGCCGGAGGGCGACTCTTTAATAGTGATATGGATGAAGCTGTTAACGCAAGCTGGGAAGTGCAACGCCGGGGGATACATATACCTGACCGAAAAAATACCTCTTGATCCAGAGCGGATTGCTATCATTTTCAATCGACCGCTCGGCACCGTCAGGCTCGCACTAAAGACCTTCTTAAAATTAGGAATGATAGAAATAGAACAAGATAATCTTATCAAAATTATCCATTGGCATGCCGAACAAAGCTTGGACTTAATAGAAAAATACAGAGAACAAGCCAGGCTCAGAGTACAAAAATTCAGGGAAAATCAACGTAAACGCATACCATGTAACGTTACATGTAACGTTACCAGTAACGTAACTGTAACGGATGTAACGCCGGAAGAAGTAAAAAATAAAGATATAAAAATTAAATCTCTCTCTCATACACCGGAGAGAGAGACAATTTTTTCAATGGCAGAACGATGCCTCGAAATAAAACTGCCACGAAATATCCCTATACAGAATGTCGATTATTTTTGCCAACACATAGGCGAGAAAAAAATAACCAAAGAAAAAATAAAATCCCCAGCCGCATTCATCCGGAGCTATAAGCCTGGCAGTGATTATGTTCCTTTCGCTGAACGTAAAAGTTTAAGGGAGATGACCAACACCAATACCAATCCAAAGGCAGAGGGGGGGATAGTAAAAGCCTAGGATGACCGAATAGACCCCGAGGAGTTCCAAAAATTTATGAAAAAAATGTAGGAGAGGAAGACAAATGCTAAAAAACTTGAAAGAAAAAATAACCGGTCCGTATAAGCGTATGTTCCATTTGTTTTTAGTTATTACCAGCGGCGTCAATCTCGCGGAAATCACACCAGAGCTGCGCCCACAGCGACACGATCCCCTTGTGCTCATGGTGACAATAATCTTTTTGCTGATAATTACTTTTTCATAAAAAGGAAGGAGGAGGCTTTTATGTTTGGTAACATAAAAAAAATATTTTTTACAGAAGACTCCAATAAACTTGAACATCCCGAACAGGCAAATTTCTTCGACCTACATTATGCGTTGTCAGAAAAAGAAATTGCTCTCAAGAAAACTTACAACTTGAAGTATTGGAAGCCCAAAGTAGGCGACCAGATAATGGGTGTAGTAGTAGAGATGGGAATATCCGACAGCCTCCACGGAGACGGCCAACAAGAGTACCTGAAAATATCTGAAAACAACGGCGGGATATACATCGTTTTCGTTCAATCTGTATTGGCCAGACAGATAGAGGAAGAAGATGTCCGGGTCCACGATAAAGTCGCTATCAAATTTCTCGGATTAACGAAATCTCAGCAAGGAAGAACCTATAAAAATTACTGCCTCATCAATGCCAAAAACATTAAAAAAGAGGTAATCGAATGAAAGAACCTCTGGAGAGAACCAAGCTAAACAAAAAATACTTTATGTCGCTCAAGGAAAGCCTTTTTATTTCAAGTAATTGCTTTTACTTTTTTATCGGTGGCAGTGGCAAACCGATATTCGCTGATACGGTATGGCCGCTGAGCATCAGGGGCCTACAATGGCAACTAATAGTAGATCGAGGGGCTGCTTAAAGGCTTTGCGAGGAAGTTTGTCTCGAGAGAAACTTAACCAAAATAAACCAGGAAGGATAAAAATGGTAACAATCCATCCTCTAAGCAGCGCCGGCGATGCCCGTAATTATCAGGAGCACAGTGATAATTACTATTCAAAAGACGCTGGCAAGTTATACGGCGAATGGTTTGGCAAGGGTGCCGAAAGTCTCGGCCTATCTGGGCAACCTATGGATTTTGATGTCTTCGAGAAAATCCTCGAAGGCAAGGACCCGGCCGGCCAACAACTCATCAAAGCTGGCGGCGAAGATCAGGAGCACAGGCCTGGCTGGGACTATACGTTCTCCATGGATAAGTCCTGGAGCGTCTATTTCGCAGGGGGGAATGAAGTCGAAAAAGCCTTTGTGGAATGGGTCCAGTCCTCATCCGTCCGCGACGTTCTTAAAGACATTCAAGAAAACCTTGTTCAAGCCAGGGTAACAACCGCCGGCAAAACAGAAAGAATTAATACAGGCAATATCATAGCCGCGCTATTCAATCATTTTTCTGCCAG
>JBEKJD010000065.1:0-11975 GCA_050011415.1 Dissulfurispiraceae bacterium
CCGCTTGCGATATTGCTCGCAGTTCTTTTATGCGTTATTTTACTTTTTTATCTTATGAAACTTAAAGGTGTTGTTTTTACAAAAAAAAGATGAATGCCCCTGCTGGTCCGCAAACTATTTCCATTGTAATACCCGCTCTGAATGAAGAGGCTTCTATAAAGGATGTCATTGAGAAATGCAGAAAGTACGGACAGGAAATCATAGTTATGGACGGACACTCAACGGACCAAACCAGAATTGTGGCTGAGGAAGCGGGGGCAACGGTCATTCTGGACAAGGGCAAAGGCAAGGGCGCTGCTATTCGGGAATCTGTCGGGCATGTGACAAAAGACATTATCGTTTTTATCGATGCAGACGGTTCACATGACGCTGATGATATTCCGAAACTTGTTGACCCTATTATCAGGGGAGTTGCAGACCATGTTACAGGATCGCGCCTGATCGGAGGGTCGAGTGAACTCCACGGCGGGTTCGATGAGTTCTTCAGACTGGCAGGAAGCGCTTTCATTACAGCCTGCATCAATTACAGATTCGACGTAACGATCAGCGATAGCCAGAATGGTTTCAGGGCGATACGTTCTGATGTGATTAAGCAGTTGGATTTAAGAGAGGATATAACTACAATAGAACAGGAAATGATTATTAAAACCATCAGGAAGGGATTCAGGCTGGCCGAGGTCCCGACCCATGAATACAAACGGGTCGCCGGACATTCAAAAATAAAACTGAGTTCGGTCTGGCTGAGATATGGATATTGTCTCCTTAAAAACATGCTATGAAAATACTGCTTCTCAATCCCCCTGATATAAAGAGAGGAAAATTTACACGGGAGGGCAGATGCACTCAGGATGAAGGCATCTGGTCTACCCTGTGGCCCCCTGTTTCCCTGGTCTATATGGGTACCCTGCTGAGAGACAGCGGGTATATGGTAAAGGTGCTGGACTGTCCTGCTGGCGGGATTGAGATAGAAGGTCTTGAAGAAATTATCAGGGCCTATGTGCCGGATGCGATAATATGGAGCACCGGTACTCCGACAATAGAGAGCGACCTTCATCTGGCGTCTGTCTTCAAATCAATCCTGCCGTCTGTCAAAACGTCTGTTTTCGGTACCCATGTGAGTGTTCTGGACAGGGAATGCATGACAAGCGCCCCTTTGCTCGATGCGGTAATAAGGAATGAACCGGAATACACCGCCCTTGAATGGATAGAACACCTCGGAGAGCCGGAACGGTTTAATGCAATACGCGGACTCACATACCGGAATGGCCCGCCTGGGCGGGGCGAAATAGTACGGAACCCTTCAAGGGAATTTATTGGGGACCTGGACAGCCTTCCTTTCCCGGATTGGTCTTTCATAAATCACACATCATACATACTGCCTTTCAAAGGTGAGCCTTTCCTGATTATTTCCCCGCTCAGGGGATGTCCGTACAGATGTGAGTTCTGTACAAGCGGGACATATTATGGGAATAAGACCAGGCTGCGAAGTCCGTCCTCCCTTATAGCCGAGATAAAATACAATATCGATACATTCAGGGTGAATAATTTTTTTTTCTGGGCTGAAACTTTTACCATACACCGCCCCTTTGTAATCGAACTATGCAGAGAGATAAAGAAGAGCGGACTTGGAATAAGCTGGGTCTGCAACGCCAGGGCAGATACGGTTGATGACGAAATGCTGCGATTGATGCATGAAGCAGGATGCTGGATGGTAAGCTATGGAATAGAATCAGCCGATAGTATTATTTTGAAAAATATGAAAAAAAATATTACTGCAGAGCAGGTGAAGAAGGCTGTGGACATGACTAAAAAAAATGGGCTGCTTGTGTCCGGGCATGTTATTTTCGGCCTGCCCGGTGAAACAGTTGGTTCCGCTTATGCCACAATTGATCTTGTGGCTGGTCTCGACATTGAATTCGCCCAGTTCTACTGCGCGGTCCCTTTCCCCGGCTCAGATCTTTTCAGGACCGCTGTTGAAAAAGGATATATAGGGGCCCCCGTGTTCGAATGTTTCAGGCAGGACAAAGCAGTGATGTCGTTGCCTACCATATCGGCACACGAGGTCGATGATATCAGAAAAACGGCTATAAGGACTTTTTACCTGCGGCCCTCGCAGATACTGAAACTTCTAAGGCTGATGAAATGGAAAGCCTTGCGGAGGAGCATCGCCGGGGCTGTAAAATTAATAAAATCCTAAATTAGGAGGTAATGATGTATTTCGGGAGCGAATCGGTCTGTTTTGGTAACAGTTCCAGGCGAAATGCAGCGTTAAGCAGACGCACGTGTCTGAGCCCGAAGGGTGAGTTGTGCGGCTGTAGCGGAATGAGCCATGAAACTGTCAAAACAGACCGCCCGAGCGGACGAAATGCATCATTACCTCCGGATATCGAAAAGGAATTATTCTGAATCCTATGAACATTCTCGGCATATGGGACGGGCATGATTCAGGGGCTGCGGTAGTAAGGGACAACCGCGTCCTTGCTGCAGTGAACGAGGAAAGGCTTTCCAGACGCAAGCTCGAAATTGAATTCCCGGAAAGATCGATAAAGGCATGTCTCGACTTGATTGGCGCAACTCCGGGTGACATACGACACATTGCTGTTTCCACCTCCGATTTTTCCAAAACCCTGACTCGTCTTTTCCCGAAATTAAAAGAGGAATATTACCAGATACGGAGAAGAAAAAAAACGCCGGGAACGGCGACACATATTAAAAAGGCCGCCAAGTATAAGCTGACAGAGATAGGACCTTCCGGCATTACGAGGTATGTCAGCGAAATAATTCTCAGGAAGAGACTTGGGCTGCTGGGCTTCCGGGATTTCAGTCTTTCTTTTATCGACCATCATTATTGCCACGCAGCCGCGGCTGCGTTTTGCAGCGGGTTCAGCGAATGTGCGGTCCTGACCCTGGACGGTATTGGAGACGGCCTTTCGGGGACAATATCGGTTTTCAGCAACGGCACAATGGAGCGGGTACATGACATACCCGGAAATTCCTCTCTCGGGATTTTCTTTGAGCATGTGACAAATCTTATGAATATGCGCGAACTGGAAGACGAGGGCAAGGTGATGGCACTTGCGACATACTCCTACCCTATAGACGATGCTGAAAATCCCCTTAATGATTTTTTCCGTATAAAAGGGACCGATATAACAGCGAAATACAGCGCATTGAAGATGTTCGAAGAATTAAAAAAAGTCCTATGGAGGTATCCGTCCGAGCAATTCGCCTGGCTTGCACAGAGGATGCTTGAACTCAGAACAACCGGACTGGTCGGCAATATCATGAAAGAGACCGGCAAGAGAAACCTGGCGGTTGCAGGAGGCGTTTTTTCAAATGTCAAAGCAAACATGCTTATCAGGGAACTTCCTGAAGTCGACAACCTGTTCGTATTCCCTCACATGGGGGACGGGGGGCTTGCGCTTGGCGCCGCTTTTTGCGCAAATTACGACTGTTGCGGCATTACAAAGTATGAATTGAGCGATATATTCTGGGGGCCCGGTTATGATGACCGGACTGTGGAGGAAGCTTTAAGAAAAAACGGTTTGTCTTTTGCGATGAACAGGGACATTGCCCGGACTACAGCGGGTCTCATCGCCACAGGGGAAATAGTATTCTGGGTGCAGGGACGCATGGAGTACGGGCCAAGGGCCCTGGGACACCGCAGCATACTTGCGCCTGCCGGCTCTGAGCTGATAAAAGACAGGCTGAACATGGAACTCAAGATGAGGGTCTGGTACCAGCCTTTCTGCCCCTCGATACTGGAAGAAGACAGCAGGGTCTGCTTTGAGCCCTTTAAAGGCAAACCCGACAGGTTCATGACTACGGCTTATCGTGTAAGGCCTGAATTCCGGGGCCGCCTGAAGGGCGTAACAGGCAAAGACGGCACATGCAGGCCGCAGATGGTAGATGCGTGGGACGGCAATTACTTTTCATTACTTCTTGAGCTCAAGAAGCTCACCGGTATTGGCGTGGTCCTCAATACCAGCCTGAATCTCCATGGCGAGCCCCTGGTCTGTTCGCCTGAAGATGCTGTAAAAACATTTATCAAGACTAACTGTAAATATATGGCCATCGGCAATTATCTGGTGGAGAAAAGTAGTATATGAGAGAATGGGTAATATGAATTATCACCCTCCCCTAACCCCTCCCATGAAGGGAGGGGAAAGAAGACGTGATGTTGGGTAATACAAGAAACCATTCCCCTAACCCCTCCCATGAAGGGAGGGGAAAGAAGACGTGATGTTGGGTAATACAAGAAACCATTCCCCTAACCCCTCCTATGAAGGGAGGGAAAACAAGAGTTGATAATGAGGGAGCAAGAAATTATTCCCTCCCCCTTGATGGGGGAGGGTTAGGGTGGGGGTGATTAATATTTGAATTGCAATATAACCCCGATAGCCAAAAACCTCAGAAAGAAATTGACGGACACAGAACGTCTTTTATGGACACGTTTACGAGCGAGGCAGCTTGAAGGACTTAAATTCAGACGACAAGAGCCAATAGGAAAGTATATCGTAGATTTTGTATGTTATGAAAAAGGCATTGTTATAGAAGCAGATGGCGGACAACATTCGTCTGAAAAAGGAAAGGATGCAACGCGGGACAAATGGCTTAAAAAAGAGGGGTTCAAGGTTTTGAGATTTTGGAACAACGAAATTCTGACAAATATTGAAGGTGTATTGGAAGTGATAAGGAAGGAATGTTTATATAACCCTCCCCTAACCCCTCCCATCAAGGGAGGGGAAACGAGAGGTAGTATCCCATCAAGGGAGGGGAAACAGGAGGTAGTATCCGATCAAGAGGGAAAGAACCGGGAACATAGGTAATGAAACCTAAGGAAATAATAAACTGGCTTTCTATTTTTTCGTTATACCTGGCTGTTTTGCTCGCTGTTGCATACTGGAGCGACAGCTTTGCGGAAGGCGTCCTGAAGGAACAGCTCATCTCTGTGATCCCGGTTTTTCTGAAAATAAATTTCTTTTTGGCAGGGATAGGGCTGATACTGAATTTTAAGGCAATAATAAAAATCTTCTCCGGAATGCGGCCTGAACATGCCGGCCTGCTCCTCATTGTTGTATCGACTGGATTTGCCCTGAGCATGTTCCTGGCCCCGCGCACCCACAGGATATTTTATGATGAAACCATTTATTTGAACATAGGCCAGAACATCGCATTCCAGGGCCAGGCCGGCATGTGCAATGAGGGGTCCTTTGACCATAATAAGTATGTTTGCACCGAAACGGAATTCAATAAACAGCCCTATGCCTATCCGTTCCTTAACGGCCTTGTTTTTAAAATCTTCGGGACAGGGGAGACAGCAGCCTTTGTATTCAATAATATAATTTTTGCCTTTGCTGTTATTACAGTTTTTCTGATCGGCTATCTGCTCTTCGGGGAATTTTACCCGGCCTTGTTTTCATCCCTTGTCTTTGCCCTGATTCCTGATAATTTAATGTGGAGCAACACAACCAGCTCAGAATTGTCCGCATCCCTTTTCATAGGCCTCGCTGTATTATCAGCCCTTCTGTTTGTGAGGCAAAAAGACTTGAAGTCGCTCTTTCTCCTTTCCGTGCTGCTCCCGTTTTCGGTCCAGTTCAGGATGGAGTCGATACTTGTCATCCCGCTCATATTTTTTCTGATTGCCCTTGAGGACCCGAAGGCTTTAACGAAAAAATCGCTTTATCTGTTCGGGGTCCTTGCATTTGCGCTCCTTGTGTCCCACATGGTGCACATATACGCCGTGAGGGGAGATAGCTGGGGTAGTAAAGGCGCAAGGATGGATTTTTCATATTTAAAAAACAATCTCAGAACAAATGGGCTGTATTATATCAACAATGCAAAATTCCCGCTGATTTTCACCCTGTTTGCCTCAGTTGGGTTATTCCTTAAAAAAGACCTCTTGAAGGAGAGGACTTTTCTGGCTTCCTGGTTTTTATGTCTGTGGGGTATCTTTATCTTTTTTTATGCAGGCAGCTATGGATACGGGGCGGATGTGCGATATGCGCTTATGTCGTTCATTCCCCTGTCTCTCCTTGCTGGATTGGGTATGTACCGGTTCGCCACTCTTTTCAAACGCAAGGAGGCGCTTGTTTTCTTCACGGCTGTTGCAGTGTCGGCTGTAATTTTATCATTCCTTCATTTTGTTCCGCAGATCAGGACAATAGGAGAAGAGGCGTGTCAGGCGCGCGCAGACCATCACTATACACAGAAGATGGCGGAAATGCTCCCGGAAAACTCCCTTGTGCTTACGCACAACCCGAATATGTTTCTTCTGCTGGGAAAGAATGCGGCCCAGGCCTCAGCAGCGGTTTATAATCCCGAAAAAATGAATTCGTATTTTGACAGGTATAAGGGAGGAGTTTTTTTTCACTTTAACTTCTGGTGCAATGTAAGCGACCCCGTACAGCAGAAATTTTGTACAGACATACTCGATAAATATGAACACACAAAAATTGCCGGTTGGCATGAAAAGGGGTATGATTTTATATTGTACAAACTTATGCCCTCACCCCTGTGACCCTGACGATCTCATCAAATGTAGTGATGCCTTTCAGAAACAACGCCGTGGCGCATTCCCTGAGTGTTACGAAGCCATCGCTTCGCGCGACCTGCCTGAGTTTATCAGGGGGCTCTTTAGCGTTTATAGCGCCACGCATTTTTTCTGTTATTTCCAGCACCTCGAAAACACCTGTTCTGCCGAGGTAGCCAGTGCCCCTGCACTGCGGGCATCCACTGCCTATCGAGATATTGGCGTTTTTGACCTGCTCCAGGGTAATTCCGAGCATGGCCTGTTCGTCTTCGGTAATGAAAGATGGTTCCGCGCAGTAACTGCATACCTTTCTTACCAGGCGCTGGGCTATGACACCGACCAGGGTCGAATTGATGAGAAAAGGCTGTATGCCGAGATCCAGAAGACGGGTGATGCTGCTGGGCGCGTCATTTGTATGAAGTGTGGAAAGCACGAGATGCCCGGTCAGGGCCGCCTGAATTGCATTTTCCGCTGTTTCGAAATCCCTGATCTCACCCACCATTATTATATCGGGGTCCTGTCTTAGCAAAGTCCTCAACACATTTGAAAACGTGATATCGATATTGGGCTGGATGCCGGTCTGGTTGAACTCCTCGTACACCATTTCCACGGGATCTTCAATAGTGGTGATGTTTACGCCGGGCATGGCGAGAGTCTTGAGCGCTGAATAAAGCGTGGTTGTTTTCCCACTTCCTGTGGGTCCCGTAACGAGAATCAGACCGTAGGGCAAGGCAATGAATGACTGAAAGAGCTTTAATTCCCTCTCTACAAAGCCGAGCGCGTCAATATTCTGCAGCAGAAAGCCGGGATCAAATATTCTGATGACGACCTTTTCACCAAAGGCCACCGGCAATGTGGAGATGCGGAGTTCTATCTCCTTCCCGTCACGGTCGGTCTTGATCCTGCCGTCCTGGGGCCTCCGCTTCTCGGATATGTCCATACGGGCCAGTGTCTTGATACGGGAAACAAAGGCCAGGTGCACCGGCTTTGGTATCTTGTGGATAATGTGCAGTATCCCATCTATCCTGAACCGTATCAGACTGTGGTTCCGCTTTGGTTCGATGTGTATGTCCGACGCACGCTGCGCGTAAGCGTAATGGAGAAGATATTCAACGGCGTTGATAACGTGCTGGTCTGTCCCCCCAAGTTCCGGCAAGGATTGCAGCTTCACATACTGCTCAAGGTTGCCGAGGTCCATCTGAGAGGAGAGTTCCTGGTGCGCAGCAGCCACTGAAGACTTGAATCCGTAGAATTCGGTAATTATTTTCTGGATGTCGGTTTTTGTCGAGACAGCGGGGACGATATCATAGCCGGTTGACTGCTTTGTGCCGTCAAGTCCCTCCTTGTCAAAAGGGTTCGATGTGGCCACAGTAAGAGTATTGCCTTCACGTTTTACAGGCACGATCTGGTGCTTAAGCGCATAAAGTTTGGGAATGATTTTTGTTACTACATCGGAGTCGAGCGACAACGGGTCGATTTTCAGAAAAGGGAGACCCAGATGTTGCGCAACGGCTTTCATCATGAGTTCTTCCGTCACCGGGATTCCCCTGCTGTCCGGAGTTTTAAGCTGCAGGGAATCGATGATATCTATAATCGAGACCTCGTGGAATGCCGTCCTCCCGCGCCTTGCCGGCGCGCCTTTTGCTTTTTGAAGCCGGCTGCGGTAGAATTCCTCCTTAGATAGGACAGAGTTTATCTGTTCTAAAGAAAGCAGCCCGGATGAAGAGAGGATTTGAACGACAGCTTGCCTGGTTTTGTTGTCCATACCGATAAATAAATAATAACACATATTGATGACGCGGAGACACGAAGACACGGGGACACGGGGAATCTTGACGCGGAAACGCGGCGACGCGGCGAAACAGCATTGACATCTCTCCTTGTCCCCGCGTCCCCGTGTCGCCGTGTCCCCGCGTCATCTGTTACCTCTGCGTCATCCTTTACGCATGGTAGTGCATTACATAGTTTTGTGTAGCTCATTACATAATCATCTGCTCCTCTCGTTGCATCAGGCTGAATTTAATGATAAACTGTATTTAATTTTCAGGCATTGAAATTGCTCTATAATAAATGTTTATATTTGTAAAGTCTGTTTATAGACTGGCGCTGGGAAAAAAGTCGTCATTCCCGCGAAGGCGGGAATCCAGGCTTTTCAAGAGGTAATGGATTCCCGCTTTCGCGGGAATGACAGAAGAGTTTGAGTTTATTGATAGTCACTATTTGATGTGAGGTGCTTATGATTGGGAAAATGGGTTATGGTGCAAAGATAGCGGCAGCGGTCATAATATTTTTTCTTTCAAGTATGTCTGTTTCTTATGCAGGGAGAGATAATCTTATATTAAAAGGGATAGTGCGTTCTTTAAACTCCGGATCAAATGTGGCAACTATCGATGTACAGTCTGAAAGTTGCCGGGGAGCGCAGAATTTCAGATTTGACAGCTCTGCAGGGTTGGACACCAGCATGATTGGCAAGAGTGTTACTTTCAAGATAGACTCATCAAAATGCGACAATGCTTTAACGCCTAAAATTTTGAAAATCATCAGTAAATAAGGAGCGCATTTGAAATTAAAAAATATCATAGGTGTCTTTTTCTTTATCCTGATTTTCTTTCCGCAAATGGCCGGTGCGTTTACTGTTACTCCATCAGCGGGTTCAGGAGGGACGATAAGCCCCTCGACACCGCAGTCGGTCAGTTTTTTCGGTTCCACATCGTTCACGGTAACACCTAATAGCGGGTACGCCATCTCATCGGTGAGCGGATGCGGCGGTTCCTTGTCCGGCAGCACATACACGACCGGAGCGATAACAGGAAACTGCACAGTAACGGCATCATTTGTTCACACCTATACTGTCACTCCATCAGCGGGCACAGGAGGCAGCATAAGCCCCTCAACAGCGCAGACGGTCAATAGCGGCGCTACTACATCGTTCACGGTAACACCTAATACCGGTTACGGCATCTCATCGGTGGGCGGTACATGCGGCGGCTCCTTATCAGGCAACACATACACAACTAATACGATAACGGGAAACTGCACAGTGACAGCATCATTTATTCAGACCTTTACTGTAACTCCATCAGCGGGTTCAGGAGGCAGCTTGAGCCCTTCAACAGCGCAGACGGTCAATAGCGGTTCCAACACATCGTTCACGGTAACACCTAATTCAGGGTACGGCATCTCATCAGTGAGCGGATGCAATGGCTCCTTGTCCGGCAACACATACACTACCGGCGCGATAACAGGAAACTGCACAGTATCGGCATCATTCGTTCACACTTATACTGTTACTCCGTCAGCGGGCTCGGGAGGCAGCTTGAGCCCTTCAACAGCGCAGACGGTCAATAGCGGTTCAACCACATCGTTCACGGTAACACCTAATAGCGGGTACAGCATCTCATCGATGAGCGGATGCAATGGTTCCTTGTCCGGCAGCACCTTTACAACCGGCTCGATAACGGGAAACTGCACGGTAACGGCATCATTTGCTCATATTACCTATACTGTCACGCCATCAGCGGGCTCAGGAGGAAGCATAAGCCCCTCATCGGCGCAGACGGTCAATAGCGGTTCAACCGCATCGTTCACGGTAACACCTAATTCGGGGTACATTATCACATCAATGGGCGGCACTTGCGGCGGCAACTTATCCGGCAACACATACACAACAAATACGATAACAGGAAGCTGCACGGTGATCGCGTCGTTTGGTCAGAATGGCGCTTGCGGGTCATCAAACGGGCAGACATTTACGTCCATGCCCAGCAGCAATCTTTGCAGTGTTGGGACAGCGACGACCGTGGCCGGAAGCGGGCCGTGGACATGGAGCTGCCAGAGTACAAATGGCGGAACTACAGCCAGTTGTTCGGCGAATATCCAGACCTATACTGTCACACCATCAGCGGGTTCAGGAGGAAGTATGAGCCCCTCGACAGCGCAGACGGTCAATTACGGTTCTACCACATCGTTCACGGTAACGCCTAATACCGGGTATAGCATTTCATCGGTGAGCGGATGCAATGGTTCCTTGTCCGGCAGCACCTTTACAACCGGCTCGATAACGGGAAACTGCACGGTAACGGCATCATTTGCTCATATTACCTATACTGTTACGCCATCAGCGGGTTCAGGAGGCAGCATAAGCCCCTCAACAGCGCAGACAGTCAATAGCGGTTCCACTACGGCTTTCACGGTAACGCCCAATACCGGGTACAGCATCGTTTCGGTGAGCGGATGCAGCGGCTCGTTGTCCGGCAGCACATACACTACCGGCGCGATAACAGGAAGCTGCACAGTGACAGCGTCGTTTGGACAGAACGGCGCTTGCGGGTCATCAAACGGGCAGACATTTATTTCAAAGCCCAGCAGCAATCTTTGCAGCGTCGGCACAGCGACGACCGTGGCCGGCAGCGGGCCGTGGACATGGAGCTGTCAGAGTACAAATGGCGGAACTACAGCCAGTTGTTCGGCGAATATCCAGACCTATACTGTAACTCCATCAGCGGGCTTCGGAGGCAGCATAAGCCCGTCAACAGCGCAGACAGTCGGTTATAATTCCGCTGTATCGTTTACGGTAACTCCTTATGGAGGATACAGCATAGCATCGGTGAGCGGATGCGGCGGCTCCTTGTCCGGCAGCACTTACACAACCGGCGCTATAACAGGAAACTGCACAGTATCGGCATCATTTATTCAGACCTATACTGTTACGCCATCAGCGGGTTCAGGAGGCAGCATAAGCCCCTCAACAGCGCAGACAGTTAATAGCGGCGGTACGACATCGTTCACGGTAACACCTAATAGCGGGTACAGCATCTCATCGGTGAGCGGATGCAATGGTTCCTTGTCAGGCAGCACCTACACGACCGGCTCGATAACAGGAAACTGCACAGTATCGGCGTCATTTGTTCATACCTATACTGTCACGCCGTCAGCAGGCTCAGGAGGCACCATAAGCCCCTCAACAGCGCAGACAGTCAATAGCGGCGCAACGACATCGTTCACAGTAACACCTAATACAGGTTACAACATCTCATCGGTGGGCGGTACATGCGGCGGCTCCTTATCCGGCAACACATACACTACTAATGCGATAACAGGAAGCTGCACGGTAACCGCATCATTCGTTCAGACTTTTACTGTCACTCCATCAGCCGGCACAGGAGGCAGCATAAGCCCCTCAACAGCGCAGACGGTCAATAGCGGCGCTACTACATCTTTCACGGTAACACCCAATTCCGGGTACGGCATCTCATCGGTGAGCGGATGCGGCGGCTCCTTGTCCGGCAGCACTTACACAACGGGCGCTATAACAGGAAACTGCACAGTAACGGCATCATTTGCCAACTATACTGTCACTCCATCAGCCGGCACAGGAGGCAGCTTGAGCCCCTCAACAGCGCAGACAGTTGCCAGCGGTTCAACCAAATCGTTCACGGTAACA
>JBEKJD010000066.1:0-14478 GCA_050011415.1 Dissulfurispiraceae bacterium
TTTTCGAGATGATACCTAATGCTTTCAGGCTCAAGGACAGTGACGGCATATTTTGTTATTGGTTTTACCAGAGAGACGATATCCACTTCCTGAATGCCCATCTGACGAACGCCTTTCCCGGAAAGAAGGTCTTTTCGCTTGGCCTGTCCGGACAAAATAATAAGCGGAGTGGAATCGATCCATGCCCCTGCAACACCTGTTATTGCATTGGTGCTGCCCGGCCCTGTGGTTACGAGCGCGACTCCGGCATTACCGTTATATTGTGCATACCCATCAGCGGCAATCACTGCCGCCTGTTCATGCAGGCATCCCACGTATTCGATTTTTTTGTTTCTGCCCACTGAATCCACAAGGTGCATGCACCCGCCGCCCGGCAGCATAAAAATATGCCTAACGCCGATAACATCAGAAACAAATTTTATTACATAATCCGAAAGCTTAATCACGCATATCTCCTTATCACCACCAACGTATTATCAAAAACAACCACATACTGCAAAGCCAACCACAGAGACACTGAGGCACGGAGAAAGCAAATGATGGCTAAAAAAGGAAAAAACTTTTTCTTTCTGTACTTGGAGTATCCCTCTGTGTCTCAGTGTCTCTGTGGTTGGCTTTGCAGTATCTGTGCCTCCGTGTCTCTGTGGTTTCATGTTTTATCCATTATTAAATATTCTCTAACTCCCTTAGAGCCCCACCAATTGATGTTTCTCTCTTGTTCCACGGCCTCGGCATTATAATACCTTTTACCCCCGCACTTTCCGCTGCCTGTATATTTACGAGACTGTCGTCCACTAATACGTCAACTTTCCCGAACCATTTTAAAAAGGCGCCCTTATCATTATCGTATTCCGGCGTCTTCCGACCCTCTCTTTTTGAAGGCACAAAATGGAATGTTCTTATCCAGGGACCAAAGTGCCTGAAAACCCATTGGGCCGAGGCCGAAGCCGCAATAAGAGGCACAGCAGTCAATGCAATATGGCGAAAGTTATGCCCGTCTTTTTCAAACCAGCTCAGCACTTCTTTTACAGGCGGCATTTGTTGATACAATAGTGAAAGACGAAATTCATCTAAAGAAAATAAATACTCATCAATGGCAGCCCCCAGCAATCTGTGCGGCGGGTTCTCCACAATTTCCTGATATCTTAACTCACAATTGTCATGCTCTTTTATCCACTTCTGTTCAAACCACAAGCGCATTAAATCATTCAAAACATCATCTACATCCCAGGCAATTGTTTTAAGACAGGCTATTTTTCGTCCTTTGCCCATTACCTATTGCCTATGACCTATTACCTGTCTTTTTACGCTATGGGTTTTAACAGCCAGTCTGCCCAGAATGTCAGGGAGGTCTTCCTGTTTTTATTATTTATAACATTCTTGTCATCGTAGAAAGAATCATCCTTGTAATGTGTGGTCGAGATTTCCTCGAAGATCGCGCCGGTCTTCGAGCTGAAACTATGTTTTTTGCCTCTTTCAACTATTACCAAATCCCCGGCCTTGCACTTCTTGTCTTCCCCGTCAAGATGGATACCCATATCTCCGAATAACACATGAAATGTTTCTTCTTTCTTGCTGTGATAATGTATGGGATGGTTTTGTCCCGGGAGCAGTATTATCAGCTTCTTGCAGTACTCCCTGTTGATGCAATTAATAATAGTCGCCCCCCACTCTTCAAACTTATCGATCCCGTAATGGTGCGATATTTCCATTTCCATTCTGTTCGGCAAGGCCACCCTGCTTTCAACCAGTATGTTTTTGACCTGGTTTACAATCTTTAAGACTTTATCTCTCAAATTTGCCGTCGTAACATCTGTCTGTAAAACCGGCTCATTGGCAGCAAAATCTCTGTCAGCCGTATATTCGACATATTTTGACATTTCATTTGCAACAATCTGTTTCTCAACATTGGGGATCGCGCGAAACGTATTGGCGAAGCTGATCCTGTCGCCCTTCTTTACCGGGGCTTTCACAAAAACACCTCTCTGCAATCCTCTCAGGTCCGACCTTTCCTTGTCCGTTCCTTCATATCTTTCTCCGCAAATCCCGCACATTTTAAATGCATCCTCTGCAGATTTAAGCCAGGCGTAAATTTGCTCCGGTGAGGAAGAATAAGCGTTTAAAGCATACTTTTCAGTTTTTACACCAACATGCCTCTCAAATATCGAAGCGCCTTTACCGACCGCAATTTTTACGGCATCTATGTTGTCGGGCGACTCATGCGTTGAATACCCGACAGAAATTTCCGGATATCTCATCCTTAACAGGGTGATCTGATTTAACTGCAGGTTTTCTTTTTTCGTCGGATATTCACCCACACAATGCATCAAACACATGACTTTGTCCCTATGTTCAAAAAATGATACCACCCTGTCAATATCCTCCAGGGATGCTCCTGCCGTAGAGGCGATAATGGGCTTGTCCGTTCGTGCTATCCTTTCAAGCAAAGGCCAGTCAGTGAAAGAGCAGCTCGCTATTTTTACAACATCATAGTCATGTTTTTCAATGAGGTCGACAGAGTTTTCATCGAAAGGTGTGCATATGGCATAAAACCCCGATTTTTTCGCCTCATCCTTCAGAAGTTTCTTCTGATCTTCGGTTATATTGGTCTCCATAAAACGCTTCACGTACTTGATATCGGTCCTGTTCCTGAAATCAGGATGAATAAACGTGTCGAGGATGTTCAACATCGCCCATATGGTTGTTGGCCATCTCAAAAATAAATAACTTATTGAAAATACTCTTCTCGGCAGACACTTAATTCCTCCTCGGTACTTTTTATTTTGTTGAAGGGCGTTGAGTCACCCTGGACCGCTCGTTATGATTGTTCGCTTTGATCTTTCAGTTCATTGCAGATTTCACCGGTATATTTTAAAACATGCTCCAAATCTCTTGCAAGAAGTCTTTTTATAAGCACAAATATGGAAATCTTTATTATTGCTCCCCATCTTCATTCGCCAAGCCGGTGTTCGGGAACTTTGAACAATAAATTACATAACAGGCAGAAAACAAATGTTTGACAATTGGCGTCTTTTCCAGGAAGGGTTGGAAAAAATATATAATCCGTGATGGAATTTCCGGAAAGAAGAACGGAACGAATCCGACATACTCGCATTTTATTACCCTATAACCCGCCGACTTGCACCAGGATTTGAGAGTTTTCAGTTTAAATGATCTTTCCTCATGTTCTTTGTGATAAGAAGAAAGCTTCTCTATCATTTTTAGAATGAAATTATTGCCGTTAGGCTCGATAATACATAATTTGTCTGCATATTCTGATATGCTTTTTATAACTAAATCAGGCGTTAAAGTATGATGAAGGACACCCCTGATAACAGCCAGGTCTTGATGTTTTATATTTTCATTCTTTTTTTGCGAATCAAAAACAAAAAAATGAATATTATCATACTTACTTCTGCAAATCTCTATTGCATTAACAGCCGGGTCATAGCCTGATATATCTTTATCAGGGAATGCTGATTTTAATTCGTTGGTATACGTGCCGTCCCCACAACCAACATCAATAACACTCTTAATAGCTTCTCCAAAAAATCTTATACACTTTACAGTTGCATCTGTTAATCGTTTATTGGCAACATATGCGGAATATTTTGATTCAACGGTATATTGATAACTTTTATTCTTTATAATATCTTCATTGAATACTCCTACATTTTTCTTAAGACTCATATATCCCTCCTCACACCGCATATATGATAACATCCCGTGCTTTCAATGGGAAAGGCGCGACTCAGCCCATAATTAAAGCAGCTTCCCTCATCCCTCATAGAATCATATCTTATAACCTATCGCAGCCAGATTGCCGGCCCGGAGAGGTAACCGCACCCTATCCAATCCTGCCGCGTTAATAAAAGAAATAATTGTTCTCTTCAAGCCCCCGCCCAGAGGCAGCATCTTTACCCAATATTGCAGCGGATAAATATTCGCAATGGGATAGACGGTAACGTTCTTAAATCCGGCCTGTTTCAGCATATAGCGCATACTCCCGGGCGAAAAGAGCTGAAGGTGCTCGATATCGAAGATCGGAGATTTCGTTCCCAGTATCCTGGCAGATAACGACCGATAATTATGACATACGGCAAAAAAAACCCCGGGACTCTTAAGCAGGTTATATACTGCCGCACACATGGACCCCGGATCGTTAACATGTTCTATGGTCTGAAAACATGTTATGAGCCTGAAGCTCGACGGCTGATAGTCGTCTGGAGAAAAAATACCATGCCTGATCAGACTTCTGACCTCGGGCTTGGCAGACTCAATAGGGGCCTTTGATGGTTCCACTCCAACAACCTTTGAAAAACCGGACTCCGACAACCGCTCAAGAAATGCGCCGTCGCCGGTACCGATGTCCAAGGCCCCGACACGGTCCGGAAGTTTCGGCAGAACAGGGTCCAGCTGTTTGATATACGTGAAGGAGGCGTCGCTTGCTTCCGGCGAGCTATCAAAGTCCGCTTCATTATAAGCGACCTGCAGGTATTCGATCCTCGGCGCCGGAGACGCGTAGAGAAGGTCGCATCTGAGGCAGCGCACAAGCCGGTAATGCATCAACTCGGGCAGCTTGCGCGATGCAAATGAGTAACGATTCAATCTGCCTTCATTAAAATTCGATTCCGCAAAAATTACCGAGTCATCAGTCGAGCCGCAGACAGGGCAGCGCCTGCTCTCAAATCTCATCCTTTTTCACCTTTACCTGGCTGCTCTCAGACGCATCCCTGATCTCCCCGTCTCTGATAATATGACGCCTTATAAAATGAGGACGTCTTTTTACCTCCTCAAATATCTTTGCGATATATTCTCCGATTATGCTTACCGACAAAAGATTTATAGAACCGAAAAAAATGATTGCCAAAAGCGTCGTAGTGACCCCTCGAGGGGTGGAGGCTGGAAAGACAAGTTTCCCAAGTATCTGGACTAAACCAAGGACAACAGACATTCCGAACAAGCTTACGCCGGCCAGACTTAAGATGTTTAACGGAGTGTTGCTAAAGGATAATATCCCTTTCTTGGCCCAACCGATGTTCTTAAAAAGATTGTTGGTCGATACGCCAAACATGCGTTCGGGCCTCATGTAATCCACTCCCGTTTGCCTGTAACCGGCAAAGGCCCGAATACCTCTCATGAACAGATCGCGTTCGGGAAACTGTATGAGACTTTGTACCACTTTCTTGTCCATAAGTGAGAAGTCGCCGGCGTCATGAGGGATAGGAACATAAGAAAACCGGTCGAACACCCGGTAAAATAATTTATACGCCAGTTGCATATAAAATGGCGCTTCACGTTTCACACGACGGCCGAAGACCACCTCATAACCTTCCTTCCATTTTTCAACAAATTGTTCGATAAGTTCCGGGGGGTCCTGCAAATCTCCATCAAGCAAAACACATGAATTCTTTGCGGCAATCTCCATACCGCTTCTAAAAGCCGACTGCGATCCGAAATTCCTGGAATGCGTTATCCCAATAACCTTCCGGTCCCTCGAACTTAAATCTCTGATAATTTCTTCGCTATTATCCGGACTATTGTCATTTACGAAGATAATTTCGTAGTCTATATTTAACTTCCTGAAGACATCACTGAGCCTCTGATACATGATTGGAATTGCCTGATTATCCTTGTAGCAGGCAACAACGGCCGAAACGCTGTAAATCTCATCTGCGCTGAATTGTTTTGAAGACAGGCGGTATTGTTCCAGGCTTGGTATGCTCTTGACCCACGCCGCCGTCTTAGTGAGCCCCTCGCGCAGAGAAGTATGCGCTGTCCATCCGAGCAAGTCCCTGGCTTTTTGAGAATTTGAGTACCACTCTTCGACATCCCATTCCCTTTTTGCCATGGTAAATTGAGGGTCCGCTTCAATTCCAAATACTTGCTTTGCAATGGCCGCAATATCGGCAATCGTCGTTTTTATGCCGCTTCCTATATTGAATGATTCCCCATAGTTTTCCTGTCTAAGATTAAGAGCAGCGCTGACAAAAGCCTCACAGGCATCATCGGAATAAATAAAGTCTCTGGAAATATTAGGGTCAACAAAAGGCGGATAAGTCCCTTTTAATCCGTTTGAAATCACAGCAGGTATCAGGCGTGAAGAGTCCTCATAAAGTCCGTAAACCGAATAAAGACGCAAATTAGCGCAAGGGAAACCCAATTTCTTGCCATAATAATAAATAAGGCCTGAAATCGCTGCTTTGGAGACCGCGTAATGGCTGTTCGGAGTCAGTGCTGTATCCTCAACAGGTCCGGCGGCATTATCTCCGTATTCCGATGAACTCCCGGCATGAATATACCGTACCACGTTCCTCTGCATCAGTTGGTCTATAAGTCGTGCCTTGAAACTCAAATTGGTTCTGTGGATGAGATCAATATTTTTTTCAAATGAATAGGCGCCGTATGCAACAAAGTCGAAGACCACGCTCGGATTTGCCGTATCAAGTAATTTTTTCAGGTTGGAATCCACAAGTATATCGGCCGATATTACGTTTGCGGCAGGCAGTCCTTCAAGGCGCCATGCTGTTGGCCGCGACGAGGTGCCGTAAACATCGGTACGGCAGCGCAAAAGATAGCGGAAAAGATTAGCGCCAATAAACCCGCTGGCGCCCAGGATCAGGATAGGGCCGGGAAGCTGACGAATTTTCTCTCCGTAATCAGTCATTGGATTTAACGTTTTGCGACACGTCTCAGGATACTATCCGGATCCAGGCCGCACTCTCTTCTGTGAAAAGTCTGAGATCCGTAAAATCCGGACGGATAGCCCATCGCGTATGCGTGCTCAAACTTCGTCAGTTTGATGCCCGATGACAATATGCGATGAGCAATCATCTGACCGACACTACCCTGTAGGACATGCTCTTCGACAACAATTAAATCACCGCACCTTTGAATACTATTGAGAAAATCTATCGGCAATGCGTCACCCATCGGCAACTCGGTCAGCACCCACAGTTCCGGTCGATTTTCAGGCGTCAAGGCAAGTATTTCCCCCAAAATAGGGCCTGCAACCGGCCCAATCGCAAGGACTACCGCGCAGCTGCCCGGCACTAATTTACGCCAGCCGGCATATGCAGGGAGTTCATAGCCTTTCGGCTTCTCGCACTTCCCGAGACGCAGATAAGCCGGTCGATGGAGCGCGGCCATCTTTGATATAATTGCCGTGACGTCTTCGGCAAATGCCGGAATAAATATGTGCATATTCTGCAATGTAAGGAGTACGCCATAATCTTCGAGAGCGTGATGTGTACACCCCATAGAGCCATAGCCATACCCGCCGCCATTCCCAATAAGTTTTACGTCAAAATTGTGAGCGCAAATATCATTCCTGATCTGCTCGAAGGGTCGAGCATATAAAAAAGGGGCTATGCTGTAAACCCAGCATTGCAGTCCGCCACTTGCCATCCCTCCTGCCACGGACACCATATTTTGTTCGGCAACACCTGCATTAATGAAATCAGCCCCCATGACTTCTCTTAAATTCTCTAAAGCCATAAACCCGAGATCTCCGGTCAGAAATGCAAATCGATGCTTTTTATAGAGACTGACCAGCGTCGAGCTCGTTGCATTCCTCATTTCGAATTCACCTCTTCCACCGCCGCAAGATATTGCGCCTCGGTCATGGGAAGATAATGCCATTCCATGAGATTCTCCATATATGACACGCCGTGGCCCTTAATAGTCCTCAGAATTATTATTAAAGGTCTATCTGTTTTCATTTCCAACGCCGATTTAAGAGCAATGGGATCGTGGCCGTCTATTTCAACAACAGTGACTTCATGACACTGGAATTTTGCGCCGAGAGGCTCCATCGATGCCACATCGACAGTCTTCCCGAAGCCTTGCAACCCATTGGCGTCAACCAGGACGGTAAGGTTTCCAAGACGGTGATGCGCTATGAATATCAGCGCCTCCCAATTCGAACCTTCCTGCCATTCCCCATCAGAGGTAAGACAATACACCATGCCCTCTTCTTTTTCAAGCCGCTTGGCGAGAGCGCGGCCCGCGGCCAAAGACAGGCCGTGACCGAGGCTGCCGGTCGCGAAGGGAATGTCATGATGCCAGCCTGCAATCGGATGACCGGCCAATTTCGTGTTATCACAATGAAAAGTGGCAAGATCTTCATCCGTCAACTTTCCCCTTACCCATAGCGTCGCGTAAAGAGCGCCGGCAGCATGGCCTTTTGACAGGACAAAAATATCCCGCTCTTGCATAACCTGGCTATGAAGAAAAACCATGACGTCTAATGCCGAGAGGTTGCCCCCAATGTGGCCGACTTTACTTTCATAGTGCATACGCAACAGGCGCAACTTTGCCTTCTTGAGCAGGATATCGAAATTCAATTTAGTGTACTCCTTTATATGGCTATACACGTGACACCACCTGCCGTCATACCCGCGAAGGCGGGTATCCATTAGCCTTTGAAAAAAATGGATTCCCGTTTCCACGGGAATGACAAAATACACTTATCGTTTGGCATGGTGGTGTCAAATGCATAACCATTTTCCTTTAATCACAGGTGCTACATTATCTATTCATTTTAACTCTTTGCATTTAGCAATATCCATTAAAAATTTGGGAAGAGCACGGCCAAAGATGTGGAACCCTTGTTGGTTGCTCTAAGCAGAGATGTCAGATGCGGTTTTCCAGGGAAGCTCATTGATTTTAAATCCCTCATAAACAATCAATATGCAAAATATTAAGAGAAGCAGCGGGCTGATTACTATTGATATGCTGATATCCGGGTTGCCCGAGTCGCTTATCAATCCGCCGAAAAAATAATAGGCTTTCGGTATAAGCAAAAGCCCGAACAGGATTATATACCATTTATTGAATGGGGTTTCCTCATTGCTGTTGGCAAATAGGAGCAGCGGGATATATAGATAAAGCATTTTGTGATCTCCCGAGACGTAAGGCAGTAAGTTAAATGAAAACACGAGCAATGCCGCTTGTCTCCAGACAGTCTTTTCAATAAAAATTATATACGCGGCTATTAAGGAAAAAAACCCCAGCGCAAATAGCATATACATCTGCATTATCAATCTGATATTCGGGAAATACCATGAGGGGGCCAAAGACTGCCCCAGGAGCCGTATAATGCCGAAAAGACTGTGCCCAAATCCGAGTCCACATGCCACATTAGGGGAATTTGCAGAGCCCTCGACATAAGCTTTACTGTAAAAAGCCAGTCCCTGGGTAATTTCTCCAAGGGTAATATTGCTGTCCTTTAATAAAAGCAGTGAGAGGACCGAAAGCACCAGCACGCCCCCCAGGGTCATTATCGCTTCTTTATATTTCCTGTCCTTAAGGAACAGGACAATAAATACAGCAGGATGTATTTTCATGGCAATGGCAGCGGCCAGAAATATGACAGCTGGAATATCTTTTTTATTTATATAAAACCACATAAAAAGAGAAAGGAAGATATAAACATATACTTCAAATTGGCCCCTGTCAAAGGCAAAAAGAAATGGATAAGATAAAAAAGAGAGTACCCCGATGTTAATGATAGAATTCACCTTGTCCTTACTGACAAATAGAAAAGACTTGTTATACATTATGAAATACACGGAAAATAACAAATTAAAGACAAAAAGGGAGATTCTAACCGGAAGCAATGCAAACAAATATGCAATCGACCCTGCAAAAGGGTTATACGTAAAATGCAACCCTCTTGCGTGCAGCATTGCTGACAATTTGCTGTCAAAAAAACCCCAAATATTGACAAAATCCATATACCTGTCAGCTGGTGTGAACAAAAAAGTATTGTACGGATAACCCTTGTTGAGCAAAATTGGAGCAAACATATTGAACAGCGTGGCCAGGATGAAACCGGAGAATACAATCAATGCAATACAACTGACTTTCCTGCTCTTCTCCAGGTCAGCGGCATTCGCGGCCCCCTGAAAATCAGCCTCACTATTTAATTCCCGGTAATTTGTATTTATATTTTTCATCCCAGCTGGTATGTGGTATAGGTTTGTTATCCTATCACATTTTTCCCGGCCATATCAAGAAGCGTTTGAGAGGGGTGTGGCCGGACTGATGAAAGCTTCTCGGATTCACCGTTTCTCCGTGTCTCTGTCCCCTGCAGTGCGTCTTTTCTCTTTTTTATAAAAACTTACAAACTCTACTGGCGAAAATACCTTAATCCCCTGACATAGTTTCGGCGGGAAATGGTTTTGATTACCGGTAACCAGACATACAGCCTGCCCTGCAATCGCAATTTCGAGAAACAGTTCGTCGTCGGCATCGGGCAGTGAATTTGCCAAAGGTGAAGGCGCTGCCGTGCGTCCACTATGGGTAATATAGTCAAGAAGCGCAGCTACATTTGCTTCTTCAAACTTAAACTTGGGCCGGAGCAGGACTTCATTATATTCAGACAGGATGCGGGCATCAAAGCAAAGCATCAATTCTCCGGATGAGATCATGCGCACGATTTCACCGCAAGTCCCGAACGGAGATAAAAGACCTGCAACTATAACATTAGTATCAATCACAACGTTCATCGTGCGCGTTTTTTACGGACAGCTTTTATTTCCGCATTGATCTCTTCCATTAAAATTCCGTCAGTCATCTGTTCGACGGACCGGCGTTGAAGAGAAGCTACTGCTTCAACCGCACGCGCCTGACGAAATGCCTTAAGCGATTCTTCAAGATTCTCATCTGTTATCGCTGCGAGGATGGCTATGGGACGTCCATTGCTGGTGACAACCATCTCCCTTTCCCCTGGAAGTTCTTTCCAGATTTGCGCCGACTTGCTTCTCAAATCCCGAACACTTAAAAATTTCATATCTTTATCCTCCACCTGTGACATTATTATGTACACAAATGTCACTCGATGTCAATTATGCGAATTGCATCATCAGAAAAGTATTCGAAACTGATTCCTTGCATCATTTAAAAATGTATTTGAAATCAGACTTGTCCAAAATAAATTTTAGGACAGCATTTCGATAAAGAAAAAAGGCAAAAAAGTTCGTCATTCCCGCCTTCGCGGGAATGACGCGGCCCTGGCGTCTTTTGGACAGCACTTGGCACCTGATTGCGGAATGGGATACAGAGCCTGTCCAGAAGACTGATATTTCAACGGTTATTTCTTTTAAGGGGAGTCTTTTAAAATTATTTTGGACAGCTGTGATTGCTTATATGATCAGAGAATCGAAAAGAGGGGGCATCCCTTTAAAGCGCGGTCAAATGTGTACGTCACGTCGCATCCCTTGTCCTGATTGAATCTGCCGATAAGGTGGTCTGCAATATCTCCATCTCCGGCTTTGTAATCATGGATAGAGTGGCGCACAATATCTTTATTTTCGATCTCGAACTGTTTTGTAATAAGCAGCTTCTCAAGGACATCGACGATTTCCCTCTTTTCATAATCATATGCTGATTCCAGGACCCATACAAGCTCGCAAAGCACAATGCAGCTTATGAAACAGCTTTTTCCTGATGCAGCTATTGCCCGGATACAGGCGGATGCCTTCTGCGTCTGTTTTTCATCGTCCCCCACAAAGTAACGTACGAGGACATTAGTATCAAGGCCGCTCATGACATTTTCTTTTCTTTGAAACGTTTCCTTACGGCATCTTTCATTTCCTCTGTTGAGACAGTCTTCCTGCCCGGCCTGTGGAGTATGCCTTCGAGCTCTTTGATATCAAGAGTTGCCGGCTCCAGCAAAACCCTTCCGTTATCTTCGATAACGAAATCGACCTTATCACCGGGCTTAAGATGGAGATGCTCTCTTATTTTTCTTGGAATGGTGGTTTGCCCCTTGGAGGTAACCAAAGAAATAGTCATTCTCATCCTCCTTACAATAAATTAAATTCTTACTTCATAGTAAGGATTATTATAGAAATTGTCAAGGCGATTATTCTTGTTTTGCATACTCTTTTATCTTTTGAATGACATATTCAATGGACTCTTCTTTCATTCCCGGATAGACCCCGACCCAAAAGCTGTCGCGCATTATGCGGTCAGTAACTGGTAAGGCGGAATCGGGGAATCGGGGAATCGGAGAATCGGAGCTAACGGCAGGAGAACCAACGACCCGGAAACCGTGGCCGGTTTTTCTCATTTCGTCAAAACAGGGATGTTTCAGAAGATTACCTGCAAAAAGCATCCTTGTCTGTATTCCATTTGATTCAAGATGATTCACTATCTGATCCCTTGTAAACCCTGCGCGCTCTCTCACAGTCAGCAAGAAGCCGAACCAGCATGGCTCTGAATTCGGAGCCGGCTCAGGCAGGATAAATTTATCTGATAAATCATGCAGCCCATCCCCTAAAAGCTTCCAGTTTTTCTTTCTCGCCTCAATAAAAGAAGGAAGCTTCTCAATCTGTGCGCATCCTATCGCCGCCTGCATATCTGTTGCTTTTAGGTTATAGCCGAAATGGGAATAGATATATTTGTGATCATATCCATAAGGCAGCTCTCCGAGCTGCCATTTGAAGCGCTTTTTGCATGTGTCATCTTTACCCGACTGACACCAGCAGTCCCTGCCCCAGTCGCGGAAGGAGTCTATTATTTTTTTGAGCTGTATGTCATTCGTATAAACAGCGCCGCCCTCCCCCATTGTCATGTGATGAGGCGGATAAAAACTCGACGTCCCGATATGCCCGAATGTGCCGGTATAGCAGTAAAACTCCGAGGGTGCGAAGGTGCGAAGGTGCGAAGGTGCGAAATTATCGCACGCGGTTTTTTGCTCACCTTCACACCTTCTCAAGTTCACACCTTCTGTCTTTTCACGTTCACACCTTCGGTATTTACTGCCAAGCGCGTCGCAGTTGTCCTCGATGAGCCAGAGGTCATGTTTGTCGCAGAATGTTTTCACTGTCTGAATATCAAAGGGGTTGCCCAGGGTATGCGCGAGCATTACCGCCTTTGTTTTATCTGACAGGGCATTTTCAAGCTGCGAACAATCTATGTTGTATGAAGGCAGCGTAACATCAACAAATACCGGCACAGCGCCATACTGGATGATGGGAGCAACCGTTGTCGGGAAACCGGCCCCAACTGTAATCACCTCGTCCCCTCTCTTAATCCTTCTGTCACCGAGTTCGGGCGATGTCAACGCCATAAACGCCAACAGATTCGCGGAAGAGCCTGAATTGACAAGAGAGCAATATTTTACTCCCAGGAACTCAGCAAATTCCTTTTCAAATCTCTCAGCATATTTGCCTGTTGTAAGCCAGAAATCAAGGGAGCTGTCAACAAGATTAATCATCTCTTTTTCATCAAAAACCCGGCCTGCATAATTGACTCTTGATTTGCCGGGGACAAAGGGAGAGGATTGAGATGGTTTGTGAATAGATTTATAGTAAGTCTCGACAACGAGCTGAGCCCAAGCCTTTAAAACCTCTTCCAATTTCCTGTCGTTTAATACGGCGACATTATTTTTAATAATCTGGCCCTCGTAGAGAGGCACTGTTTTGTCAACTCTGATAAGACTCTTTTCCTTAACAAACCCTGATTCAAGATCATTTATATCAAAAACAACGGCAAATTCGCTGAAGACATAATTATCAATTTCTGTAGTTATGTAAGCAACAATATAATCTTCATGCAGGCCCTCTTCATTTTCTGCGATTATAAGGGCGGGACGCACTTTGGAGCCTTTATAATTTGTATACGGGAAATCATATAAAATTATTTCACCGACTCTACTTTTTAAGGCCAAAATGCTCCTCCCAATCGACTTTCCTATCATCATCTTCATCAAAAAAGTTATACATGCCAAGCATTCTGAAATCCTTTTCACTGTCATCGTGCGTTATTCTAAAACTATCCATAGGTATATATTTTTTTTCTTTGGCTCCCTTTGGAATAACTATTATATTCAGCTCAGCCTCATTAATTCCTTCAGGCAGAGGCTCGATCAATTCCAAGCGACCGTCTTTATAATATCCTTTGACAGCAATCATGTCAGACCTCCTCGTAGAAAGCTATTTTTTGTCCGTCATGCCCGAGTGTATTAGTCGGGCATCCAGGTTTTTAAAATGGATTCCCGCCTTCGCGGGAATGACAGGCTGCTTGAATCATACTCTAACTTGCCCAGCTCATTCCTTTGTTTCTTGCATCCAGAATATATTCATCCAGATCCTGCTGACTATTTATTTTACCATTTTCATAGAACTCCCTATACCACCTTGCAGTTGCTGAAACAGTCCTGTCAAAATCCCAGACAGGCTTCCACTCAAGCCTTGAATGGGCCTTTGAGCAGTCGAGTTTAAGCAAACCTGCCTCGTGGAAAGACTGAGTCGGGGAATCGGGGAAGCGGGGAGCCGGAGAAGCTGAGGATTGATACTCAACTTTGTCCCAGCATTCTTTTATCTTTCTTACTACGGTTTCAGCATCGATGTTGCTTTCATCGTCAGGCCCGAAATTCCAGCCTTCCGCAAATTCAGATTGTCCCTCCAAAAGCTTCTGACCGAGAGCCAGATAACCCGACAACGGCTCAAGCACGTGCTGCCATGGGCG
>JBEKJD010000067.1:0-11808 GCA_050011415.1 Dissulfurispiraceae bacterium
ATAGTCAAAAAATAGACCTTTGGCTAAGAGTTGGACAGGCAGAAATAAGCCAGGGAACAACGGATTTTCCGGCTTATTTCTGCCTAAGGTACGTCGGGTCCTCCAAAAAAGAACTTTCACCCAGCGTCACCTCTCACGCTTTACTTGCCCTTAAAGTAGTTTAAAGCGTGCATGAATTCCTGCTATCCTGTCATTTCCATTGAAGCTACTATTAAAAGGCTGTACAATTAAACTAATGAATTTATTCTCTGCGTTGCGTAATCGCTTATTTGTCCCGCTCATCCTTGTCCTCGCCATTGTGTCGGGCTTTACCACAGCCTATGCCTTACCTCATTCAGATATTCATATAAAAATTCTCGCCATTAACGACTTTCATGGCCAGTTGCCTGCCGGACGCAGGGTCGGCCGGCGTCCGGTTGGAGGAGCTGCAGTGCTGGCATCGTATCTGAAATCTGCTGAGCGGGGTATGGAGGACAGGACGCTTATAGTACATGCCGGTGATCATGTGGGGGCTTCATCTCCGGTGTCGGCGCTATTGAAAGATGAGCCTTCGATCATGTTCATGAATACGCTGGCAAACAAGCACTGTTCAATTGCCGACCCCATGAATCCCCTCTGCAATATTGCAGGCATCACAGGCAACCACGAATTCGACAAAGGTGTGCCCGAAATGATGCGACTGATCTTCGGCGGCAATCATCCCGAGGGCCCGTTTCTTGAAAAACCCTGGCGCGGCGCTTTGTATCCATATGTAGTATCCAATGTAATCGATTCAAAAACCGGAAGGCATATCCTTCCCCCTTATGTCATTAAGAAGGTAAACGGAATGCCCATTGCTTTCATAGGCGCCGTACTCAAAGACACGCCATCCATTGTCAGCGCATCTGCAACAGAAGGCCTTACCTTTCTTGATGAAGCGGAGTCCATCAATAATTATATTCCCGAATTAATGGCTAAACATGTGAGGGCTGTTGTTGCGCTCATTCATCAGGGCGGCAGGCAAACTTCCTATCGCGGCGCTACACAGCCCGGAAAGACGGTAGATGGTCCCATTGCAGATATTGTTTCGCGCCTGGATGATAAAGTTGATGTTGTCATATCCGGGCACTCCCACACATTCATCAATGCCATGCTGAAAAACAGGCGCGGCAGGAATACCCTGGTTGTCCAGGCTTTTGCATACGGCACCGCCTATGCCGATATCGATCTGGAGTTTGACCGCTCAACTAATAATCTTGTAAAGAAGTCTGCATCGATAGTTACAACGTTTGCAGATGCCGGCCCGGGCCTGACCCCGGATCCTGCTGTTTCTCATCTGGTGTCAGCAGCCGAAGGAAAGGTCGGACCGTTGATCAACAGCGTCATCGGCAAAGCAATGGCAGACATCACCAGTTCTCAAAATAGTGCAGGGGAATCTGCACTCGGCAATCTGATTGCGGATGCGCAGAGGGCGGCTTTTCCAGCCGACTTTGCCTTTACAAACCCGGGCGGCATACGCGACGACATCCATGCGGGCGCTGTTACCTGGGGCGCGCTCTATAGCGTGCAACCCTTCAACAATTATCTCGTAAAAATGGGTCTGACAGGCCGGCAAATATACGACCTGCTTAACCAGCAGTGGCAGCTTGATCAGCCGCATCCGAGCATGCTGCAGATCTCAGGTCTCAGTTATACCTGGGACAGCACCCTTCTACCCGGCAGCCGCGTCGTCAAGGTGTTCAGGGACGGCGCGCCCATTGATCCTTCTGCCTCATATACAGTTGTCGTAAACACTTTTTTAGCAGGCGGCGGCGACAATTTTAAGGTATTCACCCTTGGCGCCAACCAGACGTCAGGTCCTGTTGATCTCGACGCTCTTATCTCCTATATTCAGAAATTGCCGCAGCCTTTTTCAGCAAAGATCAACGGCAGGATCACGAGGCTTAAATAATCTGAGTACCAATTCAGATAATAACAAAGAACTTTTTCTTCAGTCTGATTTTTTCTATTGAATTATTATGTTCCCTACAGTCACTGACCCATTGCTGATTGTCAGTGTACCGTTAATCACGGAATTAGAACTGCTGGTTGAAAATCCGCTGTCGTACCCACCGATAAGGGTAACTGATACATTACTGTTGAAAATATTACTTTCCGGGTATGTAGCTGTCTGAACCTCAATAGTAGACCCGGTCAAAGAATTGTTGTAGCCGAGTTGAATAGTGGAATAAGTTCCTGCGCTTCCTACCTGGATAGTCTTGCCGGATCCTGCCTGCGTCACACTAAATGTCTGCCCTGCTATCGTAATTGTCCCTGTCCTTGAACTTGTTCCTGTATTAACAGCCATATTGTAGGTTACCGTTCCACTGCCTGTCCCGCTGCTGCCTGACGTTATGGTTATCCATGGCGCAGCGATCGCCGTCCAGGGTACGGATGCCGTGACAGCAATTGTTCCGGCGCCACCCGCCGCCGGGATATCTGCCTGATAGGATCCCAGCAATACAGCGCCCGGACCCGGCTTCAATACGTAAGCGTGCGGTCCGCGATCCGCACAGTGCAGGTCATCCCCTAAAAAAGCGAAGAATCCTTGATGAACCGAGTCATAGACCATCCCATAATTCCAGGAAAATGGAGGTGATTGATCGGGAAACTGTTGGGTCCAGTTACTGCCGTCCCAGGTCCACGTCTCTTCGCGATAGTCGAAGACGTATGTATAAGGATAAGTCGCAGACATATCCTTGGCTCCATAGCCGCCAATCAGGACGACCTGACCGATGTCCGGGTCGTATTCAATCCTGGCGCCCATCCTCGCTGACGGCGCTGTTGTCGTGACTTTTTCCTGCCACTGAGTCCCGTCCCACGTCCACGTATCGTTAAAAAATGCAGGTTTGTTTTGTTGAGATCCGGAGTACACATTTTGAGAACCGCCAAACAATACGACCTCTTTTCTGGCCGCATCGTAGGCCATGGCCGTCCCATCGCGGGGTGGCGGCGCTGTGGGACTCGATTTCTTGCTCCAGTTGGTACCGTCCCACTCCCAGGTATCAGCCTCGTCAGGGTTCCCGCCAAAAAGTAACACCTTTTGGCTGTCAGGATTGTAGACCATGGCGTGATACGTTCTCGCACTCGGACTGGTCTGCGGGTAAACCTGGGTCCAGTCCATACCGTTCCATATCCAGGTGCTGTCAGAATAGGCCCCTGCGGTGTAGTCATAACCGCCAAACAGCACTATCTGGTCTCGCGCCGCATCATAAGCCATTGCATGACCCGCTCGGTTGCCGGGGTTATGCGCAGGGACCTTATTGAGCCAGGCTGTGCCATTCCACCCCCAGGTGTCGTTGAAAGGTGATGCATCCCAATCGCCGCCAAACAGGATGGAATCTCCACTGCCGGCAAAAAAGGACACGTCCATGCTCATTCTTGACATTGGCGCATCAGTGATCGTCAGCCGCTCCCAATCGAGTTTACTGATCATCTGGTCACCGGCATCCTGTATAACAGTAAACACCTGGTCACCGATACCTATTGTTCCAGTGCGGCTGGTGTTACCGGTGTTCTGCGCAACGATATAGCGCAGCGTACCTGACCCAGTTTCCATAAGACTCGAGAAAAAGACGCTTTGAATCCATGAGTCGTTGACCGTCGTGTTCCAGCTGTAATCGGGCGCATTAGATGTAACAATGATTTCGCCGGTACCGCCAAAAGCCGGGAAATCAGCGTAATAAGGGCTTAAACTGAGTGTGCCGACAGCAGCATCCTGAGTCACAACTGCCGCCGCTCCACCTGCCGTGACTCTGCCCCATCGCGTACTGGTAATTGATGTTGGCGCTACCGATAGGGTAATCTGTCCATTGCCGGTCCCACTGGCTCCCGATGAAATCGTCATCCATGGCACTGAAGACACCGCTGTCCAGGCATAACCGGCCGGAGCAGTTACATTAATAGTAACTTGCCCACCCGGGGCAACGACATCAGACGTGGCGGGACTTAATGATATAGGTGGTGGCGGCGCGTAGGAAACTGTCACCTTCAACCCACTGGTAACATTTTGATCTATACTAATTGAAAGATTGGAGTATGGATCGCTCCAACTACTGCCTGCCGTTAAAATCGCGTTGCCGAAAAAAAGACCGCCGGGAGAATCCGGATTGAATCTCAATAAATTGGAATGAATTTCCGTATCATTCCATCCGGCATCCTCATAGTGAATGAGTGCGCCGCCAAATGCAGTGGAAGGAAGACTTGAATCAAAAATTCCAGCCGTGGATTGGCGGTATTCCAACCAAAGCCAGGCATTATTCCCTGTGCCTCGTTGCACACGGACAACTTTAAGACCATTGTCGGCAGCTTCGTAAGGTTGTAAAACATATACACCGTCAGAGCTGACATTCTGCATATCAACACCTTCCTTAAGCCAGCCCAATGCAAATTTCTGAGGGGCCGCCCAATGACCGGACCCTCTTCCCATGTTAGAGAAACTGTCGCCAAGGTCGTGCATCTGATCAAAAGGAGCTGGAAGCACCCCGACCGGTCCAAGAATCTCACTGCCGAAATCGGCTGCCCGCGCGTGTTCCAGGCCTAAGTTGTGGCCCATTTCATGACAAGCCGTATTCAGTAGGTCTTGTGGGCTGCCCGCACTCGCGTCCCCCAACCATGTTGTAGAGGCAGTTATCGACCCCTGCGGGTAAAGAGGGACCGTATCGCTTCCAATCGATCCGAGCCCTCCTGATTCAAGCCCTGTGCTTGACTGGGGAATCACAAGAACGATGCGATTGTATTTGGTGAAATCAACTTGAGCAGAAGCCGCGCGAACTGCTGAATCCCGGACAGAGATAGGCTGATCGAAATAATCCGCATCCAGCACAAATGGGCCGAATACATCGCCGGTAGCCCATACCTTTCCGTAGGATGACTCGCGCAGGAAACTGTCAACGGAGTTGTCCGGCCCAAAATAGGTGGCCTGTAAGAGTTGAGGAGTAACAGAACTCAGCAACGGCACACTCGGAAAAGAGATGAACAGAATGACAATTTTTTGCTCGCCGGCTATACTTACTTCAGTTGGCGCCTGACTGTCCTGCTTGCCCACTCGCAGCGCAGTATGGGAATCGGCTTGTATGCCGTATGTTTGTATTTCGTTTATCGGTGTGGTCAGTGTATCAGCAGTTCCCGCAAAAGCGGCAGAAACCAACACCATAGACAGACCGATTATTATCGGAAACATGACGATCTTCTTAAATGCCAGTGCCATGAAAACCTTTCAAGCAAAGTGCTTTCGAATGTGCTTCATTTCACACCTTCTGCAAGTCAGAACGACCTTGCTGCTATAAGTAAAACTACCTTTCAAAAATTTTATTGCTCAGGCTTTGCCATATAAGAAGCATACTACATGCCAATCCGTACCAAGGACGAAAATAAATTATCGCATTGAGCTATAAGTTTTTTTTGAAGGGTTATTGGGAGAAGTTATCAGAGAGGTCCAAGACTGACAATTAATGGCACCCGGGACTGACAATAAATTAAAGTCTGACTTCCCGGTATGAAAATTACCTTGAACTATGAACTCAGGCAATTTTTTTTAAAAAATTATATTCCATTCACTCGCAAGTACCGGTTTTTTACGGTATTATTTAAGTGGAATGGCTTTAATGGATTTTCATACATATTGGGTGATATTCCCTGTCGGCATTGTAATTTCTTCTCTCGCCATGAGCACCGGGATTGATGGCGCAGCCTTCTGGGGTCCTGTGCTTCTGTTGGGATTCGAGGTACCCCCCACTGTGGCAGTAGCAAGCGGCATTTTTATAGAGCTATTCGGTTTCGGTTCAGGTGTTTACGGTTATGCACGGCGAAAGAAGATCGTTTTTAGAGTTGCTGTTCCTCTCCTGCTCTTCGCAATCCCCTTTAGTCTCCTGGGATCGTATAGTTCTAAAATATTCCCGCCGGCAGTAGTAACAGGATTAATTGGCTCCGGCTGTATTTTCATGGCATTAAGGAATGTACAAAGGGCGCGTCAAATAGTATCTGAACGATCGATTGAGGATCTGCACCTGCGACATGACCTGATGGGGCAGCTCCTTAGCAGTATTGGAGGCTTTTTTACCGGAGCGATAGGATTCGGTATGGGTGAAACAAATGCCTATTACTTTTTGGTGAAAAACCGATACCCGATAACTTACTCTTCCGGTACCTCGGTATTCATGATAGCGGTCACTGCCCTGACAACATCGATTCTTAACATGCTTTATTACCGGCAAAGCATCCCTTCGGATATATCGGTTTTATTTAATATTGTCTTATTTGCTGTGCCTGCCGTTATAATTGGAGGCCAGCTCGGGGTGAGATTGGCCCATATTGCACACCGGAAATGTTTTCATTATTCTCTTTCAGTTGTCTTTGCGATTATGGCAGCGTTGTCGATTATGAGAGCAGTCAGATAAATCAATTTTCACAGGTCATCAGAAAACAATGCCGGTGTTTAGTTCTGTGAGCTATACGCCCGAAGGTACCTCCCGGGATTTACGGTAACGCATTTCATGACGGCATTTTTCCCAAACCCAATTTCAATCAGCCTGTCAGCCGACTCCCTTACGCTCATGCTGCCGCCCAAAAGCACGCCTTTGCTATTGGCAACGGCCAGGGCGTGCATCGACACTTTTGACTCCTTCACCAAATCCGAGACAATGATTATTCTTGAAGGGTCCTTTACTTTAAATATCAAATCGATGACAGCCCGATGGAGGTGATAGGGATCGGCAATGACTTCAATATATACCTCCCGGTTGAGAAGCCCGAATCCCGCTATCCCCGGCTCGCGGTGGTGAAAACAACGCATTGCATTAAAGATATGAGTTATACACCTGGCCCCTGCATTAAATCCGGTCGCAGCCTCATTGTAGGTCGCCTCTGAATGTCCCATGCAGGGGATAATTCCCTTGTCGGCTATTTTTTTTATTATCCCGGCAGCGCCGTTCATCTCAGGCGCAACAGTAATGATTTTGACTATATCCTCAAATCCCTCGATCAGTTCTCCCAGATAGTATTCAGCCGGCTCAAGGAAAGCGGTTGCGTCCAACGCGCCGCATCGTGACGGGTTCAGGAACGGTCCCTCTATGTTCACACCCATAATCTTTGCCGGTTTCCGGGTCCTGACGCCTGGGTCCCGGCGTGCCTCCGCGCAACCTGCTTCCGGACAGGCGACCGGCGCCTTTTGCTGCTCCATCGCCTTTCGAACAGCAGCCATGTTCTGCCGCATCACCTTTATTGCTGCCGGGTAGATTGTCGGGACAATTTCCTGAACGCCGAGAAAGCCTTGTGTTTCTGCAATCTCAAGTATATGTTTCTCGCTGCCGCTCCTGGTGTCATGCCCTCCTATGCCATGGGTATGCACATCGATAACTTTCATTATTTCTATGCCTGCGTCTGCAGCGTAAAACTGAAGGTAGACCCTGATCCGACAGTACTGTCGACTTCAAGCCTGCCCCCATGCGCACTGATTATTTTTTTCACTATTGCCAGACCCAGCCCGGTACTCTTTTCATTACCTGTCGGCTGCGCGCTCAATCGCTGGAACTCGCCAAACAGTCTGGACTGCTCTCCGGCAGGAATGCCGGGTCCTTCATCCTTCACGCTTACCCTCACATTAGCGCCGTTACGCTCCAGCGAGATATAAACCTTCGAACCGGACGGAGAAAATTTAATAGCATTGCCGATCAGATTATCAATGACCTGAGCAATACGGTCCCTGTCGCAATTAACGGCAACGGCAGAGGTAAATGTTGTGTGAATGGCAATGGATTTTGCAGCCGCGATAACCGAGGCGACCCTGATCCTGTCTTCAAGCAGTTCCCTGAGGGAAACCGGGCCGACCCTGAGATCAAGTTTACCGCTTTCAATAACAGATATATCAAGCAGGTCGTTCACAAGGGCCAGCATATCATTGGAGGCAGTGTTAATAACAGTAAGATATTCCTTCTGGTCCCCGGTCAGGTCACCGAAAGCCTTGCTTATCAGTATTTCGCTCAGCCCGCTGATGGAGGTCAAAGGGTTTCTCAAATCATGGGCAGCCATTCCAAGAAATTTATTTTTCAGCTTATTCAACTCAAGAAGTTCGATGTTGGACTTTTCCAGTTCCTCATTTTTCCGGGCCAGGTCTGCCAGTAATTGCTTATTTTGCCTTTTCAGCTCATATTTCTCCACCACCTTTTCCACAGACAGGACCACTGTGTCCTGGATGTTCTCGTCCTTCTGCAGGTAGTCGTTGGCGCCGCTGCGGATGGCCTCTATTGCAACAGAAATCTCATTATTACCCGTAAGGATAATAATCGGGATGTCTTCATCAATTTTACGGATTTCCTTAATGAGTTCGTTGCCGTTCATTTCCGGCATATTCATGTCTGAAATGATAACGTCAGCGCCGAATCCGCTGCGGAATTTGTTCAGGGCTTCAACGCCGTTCTCAGCGGTTTCCACTCTGTAGCCGGCGGCATCAAGGATCACAGCGAGCATTTCCCTTACAAACTGGTCGTCATCGACCACGAGGATTTTTACATCCTCAGCTTCCATAAACACCTCCGTAGGGTTTTATCCCGCAAGGTTCTGTATAGTCTCAAGCAGATTCGACTGGTCAAAAGTACCTTTTACGATATAAGCATTAGCGCCCACTGCTATTCCCCTTCTTTTGTCCTCTTCTTTTCCCCTCGATGTCACGATAACAACAGGAGTATCTTTATAGGTCTCGTCCTTCCGCAGCATCTCGGTAAGTGAAAAACCATCAAGACGGGGCATCTCGATATCAGTGACAATGATATCGTACTTGAACTCCCTTGCCTTTTCGAGAGCCTCCATGCCGTCCTCAGCCAGTTCCACTACATAGCCGTAGGCCTCGAGAATGCTCTTCTCTATCTCCCTGGTATTGACAGAATCGTCCACGACGAGAATATGAAGGCCCCCGCCTTCTGTCTTAACGGCATGAGCGTCTTTGAACGGACCGGCTTCCCTCATTTCTTTTGTAGCATCCACAAGCGCCGGAATATGAAGGACGCTGATAATTTCATTTTTACCGGAGAGGGTCACTCCTGATACAAGCTGTATATTCTTCATATGGGACGGCAGCGGTTTGATTACCATATCTTCTTCGTCGAGAAGCGTATCTACCATTAGCCCTATGCTCTCGTTGCCTGCGCGGACAATGACAATCAGCGGTTCGTCTGCGGCAGTCTGTTGGCTGACCGTACCAGGGATACTCAGAAGCGACCCGAGAGCGGCAACCGGGATCAACTCGTTTCTCAGCGCAATCGCCTTTTTATCCAGCACCTGCTTAAAGTCCGCCTCCTGCGCCCGTACAATTTCCCTGACATAATGGGTCACAATGCCGAAGGTCATCCCGGAAACTCCGATGAGCAGTATGCGCATGACAGCAAGGGTCATGGGCAGGCGGACATAAAAAGTTGTACCGGCCCCGGCCTTCGTCTCGATACGGAGAGTACCGCGCAAATCCTCCACTATATTCCTTTTTACCACATCCATGCCGACGCCCCTGCCGGAAACATCGGTGACAATAGCGCTCGTGCTGAAACCGGGCTGAAATATCAGATCGACAAGGGCTGACTCGGTCATAACATCGAGTTCATCCTCTCTGAACATCTTCTTGCGAAGCGCCTTTTCTCTTATTTTGGCGAGAGGGATACCGCCGCCGTCATCAGAGAGCTGTATCAATACGCCGCCGGCGTCATAATCGGCTGCCAGTCTTATGACGCCCCTGGCCGGTTTACCAAGTTTGACACGCTCCCCGGGCGCTTCTATGCCGTGGTCTATGGCGTTGCGTATCATGTGGACCAGGGGGTCGCCTATTTTATCAATCATTTTCTTATCGAGCTCGATGTCTCCGCCGACAGTGACGATATCCACCTCTTTTCCGATGGCCTGAGAGATATCGCGCACCATTCTGGGCAGCGAATCAAAAACAAGCGAAAGAGGCACCATGCGCATCATCAGCGCCTTTGTCTGGAGTTCCTCGGTCAGCAGTTCCTGGATATTGTTGTAGTCCTTCATGTTCGACAAAAGTTTCTGCAATTCCGTGAAAAGCGCTTGCGCTGAATCCCCCACTGCATTGGGGAACCCGCCATTGCGTATGCTTTTCAGCTTCATCACCAACTCCAGGTTCCTTTTAGCCAGCCTCGCAGCGCCCTTAACGTCCTGGAACCTCTGCTTCAACCGGTTCTGGTTGGACACGATCTCACCCATGAGCTTGATAAGTTCATCCAGTTTATCGGAGCTGATACGCACCGTCTCCGGTACCTTATAATATTTCGCGTCCTTCACTTCAGGCCGCCCGACTTCCTCTTTTATGGCACCTTCAGCGGCCTGTGCCGGAGCAGTTGCCGCAACACCATCTGATGAGACCGCAGTCCCTTCAGCGGCCTGTGACAGTGCTTCGCACAGGGCGCTGTAGTCGGCAGTAATCTCCTGCCCTGCTGCGGTCTTATCTATCATATCCGTAATAGCGTCGATACCCCTGAAGATAAGATCGGCAAGTCCCTTTGAATGAGCAATCTTCCTGTCCCTCAGCGACCCCAGGGCATCTTCGAGCTTATGGGCCACCTCGGCTATTGCTGCAAGTTTCAACATGCGCGAAGACCCTTTAATTGTATGGGCGGAACGAAAAACAGCGTTTATGGTTTCAGCGTCATCCGGATTCCTTTCCAGCGTTACCAGCCCTTCGTTGAGCTTATTGATGTGCTCGCGGGCCTCTTCGACAAAACGCGCCATGAATTTCGCCATATCCAGGGCCATCAGATCCCCCCCGGACCGGCTGCCAGGTTTTTCAACCGGGCAAGATTATGGCTGCACAGATGCGCTATCTGGTCGGCAGAGAACGCGAGAGGGAAGAACTCAAGCCCATGGTCCTGGAGGTCGCCTTTCACGAGCAGTTTTACTACAATCTCGTATTCGCGGCAGGCCGTTGCAGGTTCACCACGGCAGCTGTAAATCTCGGCCAAATAAAAATGTGCCAGCCAGCAGGAAGACCGGATGTATAATGCTTCTTTAAAACGTCTGAAGGCCGACTCTTCGTCACCCTTCATCTTTGCGATCAGCCCTAAAAGCAGGTACCCTTCAAGACACCACTGGTCCATTTCTATGCTGCGCAGGCAGATACCTTCTGCATCATCAAGCAGCCTCATGTTGATCAAAACGCTGCCCTTAAGGGTGTAGGCCCTGACAAAGGCAGGTTCCAGCTCTATCATCTCATTCAGACAGCGCAGCGCATCAATGTATTTCCTGTCCCTGGCGTGTCCGAGGGCTTGATCAAAAAGCAGGTGATTGTCTTTTCTCCTTTCACCGGCGGGCCGGTCTTTCTGCGAAGAAACTACCGGAAGTCCGGTATGTTTTCGCGCAGCACGACCTTCTCTCCGCATATCCGTCCGGTCAGGCAGACAGACTTTTCTCCTGTTGCCGACGCCGGCCTCAATATGCTTCCGGTATAGAAAGAGACCGTCCAATTCCATCAGGGAAAGGACTCCGATATCATGGGACAGTGTCTCCGTGGAGCTGACCAGCAGATATCCATTTTCGCTCAGGAGTCCCGCAAGTTTACTGAATATGTTTTTCCGGGTTTCCGGTTCAAAATAGATGGAAACGTTCCGGTAAAAAATAATGTCGGAGTCCTGAAGTCCGGAAGGATATGACTCGCTTAAACAGTTGAGTTCAATAAACTCCACGCTGCTCCTGACAGCATCCCTGATTTTATATCCGGCATTGCCGGTCCTCTCGAAATATTTTGCCATAAGATCGTCAGGGAAGCCCCTGAATGAGTGTGAGCCGTAAACTCCA